>JAHWYE010000054.1 GCA_020028195.1 Nitrospirota bacterium | reverse complement strand
GAAACATGTCTGGGTGGGGTGGGCGATCTTAGCTGGAATCTGGGCGGGGTTTTTGTGAAGGTTGCGGTTTAGGTTGAGGCTACTCAACCTTAGCCTGAGTCTTCGGCTCGGATTTGTCAGGCCCCGGCGCCCGCAACGTCCCAAGGTACATGACGATGGCCTTGGCATCCTGATCGCGAATCCCGAGATTCGGCATCCGCGTCTCCGGCTTCATGCTCTGCGGGTACTTGATCCACCGATAGACCCAAGCGGAGTTGAGCCGAAAGCCCGCTCGGTCCAATGCCGGCCCAACGACCCCGCCTTCTTCCCCAACCTGATGACAGGCATTGCAACCGTATTTGTTCGTGTAGAGGCGTTTCCCGAGTCCGGCCACCTTCGCGGCTTCGGCCGGTGACGTCGTCAGCTCTGGTCTTGAAACAGCGGCAAACTTCGGGCGAGCGGTGAAGTTCGCGACCGCGGTCTTGGCCTTCTCCAACTCCTTTGAGGTCACGGCCAGAGCCTCTTGCTCTTTGGCCATCGCAGCGTCGTCCACTTCGCCGCCTGTCTTTTCCGCCTCCGCCTCGGCTTTCTTTTCGGCCGCTTCCAAGGCCTGCTTAGCTTGGTCGAAAGCCTGTTGGGAGGCCTGCAGCTGGTCCTGGAGCTCTTTCTTTCGTCCCTCCACATTGAATTCCAACTTCATGCCGTGGAGTGTCCGAACATATGCCACGATCGCCCAGATTTCTTCGTCTGACAAGGTGTATTTGAAGGTCGGCATCGTCGGCACGGCAAATTCATCATCCCCGATCTTGTCGCCCAGCTCCGGGGTCGTATCCTTCATATCGCGGGAGATCGTGCCAAAGATTTCCTCGTCTTTGAAGGTGGACATTTCCTCCTTCGCCGAAAGATCTTTGGGACGTGGGTCCGGCATGTGCCCCCAGTTGTACCCTTCGTTCTGGCGGCCGTTCTCACCATGGCAGTGCATGCAGTAATGCTCGTAGAGGGCTTGCCCTTTAGAGACAAGCTCGCTCTGAAAGAGTGTGCAGCTCACGCCCGCAGCCGCCGCCGCAATTCCCATGACCACGGCCACCGGCAGAAGCTTCCAACCACGGCCTGTTGCCACCATGTGCGCAGCAGCTCTCATGTGGAGCGCCCTTTCCTCAGCTTCCGGATAATGACAAATTGAAAGACTGCGGCGAGCCCTACCGCCAGCGCAGCATACAGATAGGCCGAGTAATCCGGCGGCGGCTCAGCGCGAAAGTACCACCAGGAGGACACGGCCTTCTGCGAGCCTTTCTCCTTGAGATCGCCGCTCTCCAGCTTCTTCCCGTCCCAGATCGCAAACGCGATATTGATAAACTCTCCAGGCTTGAACTGGGTATCGTGGTCCACATCGCCGGTCGTGAGGGAACGCGTGAAGACGACCTTCCAGGTTCCGTTTTGATACACCCCTTTGCCTGTCACATCCTGCTGACTCTGAGCCTTCAGCGTGCCGAACCCTTTGGCATTCATGTCCAGGACCTTCGCGTCCTTGTTTTTCCAGTACCAGATGTTGACCGGCCCCCCTTCCACTTGGGCCATCGGCTGACCATGGGCGAAGTGCGCCTTCTTGTCGCCGATCATGAACTCCAGCGCCGCCGCGTCGTCAGGATCCTCGCTGGGATCTGCGTACTCCAACATGACGGCCATTCGCTGGCCGTCATGCATGGCACGCACCTTGACCGACTTGGCGGTGACCTCACCGATCCTCGGCGCCCAGTGAACTTGAGGAGACAGCGGGAACTCCGAGACGGGAACGGTATTCCAGGCAGCCGCGCTCGGGTCCTCTCCGGGCACTCCTCCCTTGACCATCACGGCCCGGACCGCCACGCTCTCTTGGGCGAAACCAGAGTCAGGGGCCGCAGTGCCGAAGAAAAGAGCAATCCCGCCAAAACACCAAACACTCAGCCGATGCGCTCCCCTCATTGATCAGCCCTTTCTCTCCTGCAAATCTTCGTCATCTCTACACTTATTCCCACGTCCTCGGTTTCTGGTGCGCCCCGTCGTATTCGCCCATGATGATTTTCCAAATCTGCTCGTCCTTCAGCTCAACCTCCCACCGCGGCATCGCCGATTTCCAGGGCATCCCCTCGATGGGCAAGCCGACCCCGCCGTTCTTGATTCTCCAGAACACATACGACTCCTGGAGCTGCGCGATAGTTCCAGGATCCACGAAGTTCGCCGGGGGAGGAGTGAAACCCTTGGCGGCCGGCCCCATGCCGTCGAAGTTCCCGTGGCATGGCGAACAGAATGCCGCAAAGAGCCCCTTGCCCATCATGACGTTCTCCGGCGTGTTCGGCACCGGGTTGGAAAGCCCGACGAACTCGCCGGGCGGTGCCGGATGAATCGTCCGGTTTTCGGCCGGCGGATGGTCGCTGGGAGCGGTACTCGCATAGGTCTGCCAGCCCACCAGTAGCGGAAACAGGATGAGCACCAGGAGACGCGCAACTTTCATCGGACCAGCCTGTCCATCTCCACTCAAAAAGCGGAAGATCGGGCCGAAGAAGGCCTCCATTGAACCACCGCTGAGGGTGTTGAAGATCAGAATACCGGTGACGGTCAGCGCGAGGTACAGAAAAATGAGGCTGGCCGGCAGCGGGGCCGTGAACAAGGGCAAGACGAATTTCAAGAACAGATACATGCCGACGATCAGGATCGCGGGGCTGAGCAATGCGCCGCCTTTTAGAGCCCTACCCTTCCTTTTCATAGCCCTACCTTTCCTCCAGTCGAGGCGGGACAGTTATTGCCCATGGGCCATCGGAATCACGGCCGCCGTTTGGGTCGGCTGCGTGATCTCAGACGGGCTCACCGTAATCGGTTCTCCGCTCATTTCCTGCAAGAACGCGATCACGGAGAGAATCTCATTGTTTGTCAGCCCGATCGGGTTCTTGTTGATGAATGGCATCCGGGCCGGGTATTGCTTCGGCGGCCCCTCGTGCCGGTAGTCCAGGTAAATATAGGCCTGGGGCTGCGTCAGGCTCTCATACATGAATTCTCTGGTCAGTTTGGCGCCGATTCCCTTCAAGTCCGGGCAGCGAGCCGACTCGCTGGGCCCGATCGAATGGCAGAGGGCACATTGCCCCTTGCTAAAGAAAATCTTCTGGCCGATCGCGGCCATATCTGCCGGGGTCTTAATGGTAGCCACGTCGAACTTCTCCTCCGCCGGCGGGAGCGACGCCATCTGGGGAACGCCCAGAGCAATCAGGGCGAAGATTCCCAGCAAAATAGTGACGAACCCCACCACCCGGACAAATCGAGCCTGGATAAACAGGAGGATCGCCACTCCGACGCCAATCACACACAAGCCAATCAACTGTAGCAACGCGACTTCGCTCATATGCTCTTCCTCTTACCCTCCCCTCTCCTACAAGGCGCTGGAGTGTTCCCCTGCGGGGCGGATAGGCTGACCCAACTGCGGCCGTCCAGCGGATACCTCTTCGACCGGCAGCCCCTTTTTCGAGCAGGGCGACCAGGGGATTCCTACTGCGCCCGTCCAGCGAGGGCCTTCCGAGGCCGCGCGCTGCGGGAGCACGGGAATTCCCTGGTCGCCACTGAGCCGTCTCTTCTAAGTGGGCGCGGTGACCGAGCACGGGAATCAGCCCTTTCGCCCCGTCTCATCCAGCGCCGGCGATCCACCAGCCATCGCCGGAAACGCGCCCGCAGGAACTTTTCCCTTGGATCCCGAGCCCGTCGCCTTTCCCTGATCCCCCATCGTGGCCACCCAGAAAATAAAGGCCACGAGCATGCAAAACATAAACGTATTGAGAGACATGAAGGCCGCCGCATAGCCCAGCGCCGGCGAATAGGCGTACTGCGAAGAGTCTCGCATCACCCCGTAGATGTGCCAGTGCACCCGGGAGGAGGACCGCGCGTAGCCCATGAGGGTCATGAGCAGAATTACCATGACCGCGTTCATGACGAGCGCATAGCCGGCCCTCGGCGGCATGCGCCCCCAGACCATTTCGGTGGTGGTTCTGGCGCTGCGCAAAAGCACCGCGGTCAATGGCGTGATCGTGAGCATCACGAACAAGACGATCAACACCTGGGCCACCGAGAAGGTGTTGATCCGGACGATGGCCGGTACGAAGTACCCCCAGACGCCCAGCACGATCACCACGATCGCGGCGATGCCGAGCACACCGCCCATGACCGCATTGGCGACTTTGGCCCAGGTGGCTGTCTCCTGCTTGCCGGCTCGCCAGTAGATGACAAAGCTCATGAACGTCACCAGGATCATGAGATTGACCACGGTCATCTTGGCCGACATCACCCCGAACACCCCCAAGAGGGGATGATGGGTCCCGCCCATTTTCTGAGCTTCTTCCAGGCTGGCGACGAGGGAATGGGGGGTCATCCAGACACCCAGGCAGAGCAGGAGGATGATCAGCATCGCCATGATCGGCTTGCGGTATTTCGCTTCGGCCCCCGGGATGCGGTGCGTGATCCCCAACCAGAAATAATAGTTCGCGCCCAGAAAGAGCGCGCCGATCAGCACGGCCTGCAGGATGAACAACCAGGAGAGGAACCCGCCCATCAACGTAATCCCCATCTGCTGGTTGTACTGATACACCTCGCGCATCAACCAGTATCCGGCGAAGGGCAGCGGCAGCATGCCGAAGACGCCGATGAAGTTCCCGACATAGCCCATCCAGTCGTAATGATCGCGCTCCTCTGCTGTGGTCACCGACAGGTATCGAACGCCAGCATAGGCGCCGCAGATGAAGCCACCCAGCACGACATTGGCAATCAGTCTGTGCACATTCACCGGCCACCAGGTGGGGTTCCAGGTGGCAGCCCAGGCACGGGCCAGGCTGGACCCTTCCGTGATCACGACGGGGCTGGCCTGGAACGTCGCCCACGAGTTCGGGACGATCATGATGAAGAACGCGAACACGTTCAGGAGAAAGCCCAGAAACAGGTGCAGCACTTTCATGCCGCCTCCCTGCATCGTGTCCCAGCCATACCAGTAGAGATAGAGCGTCACCGTTTCCAGAAGGAACAAGGCGCTATACACGACGAAGGACGGAAAAAAGATGTCCGCCAGGTAGTTCATCAGTTTCGGGTAGAAGCCGATGAGCAGGAAGAGGAGGATCCCCCCGAACAGGGCGGTGGTCGCGTAGGCGGAGGTGAGGAGCTTCGTGAACTCCTTGGCCAGCTTGTCGTACCGCTTCTCACCGGTCTTCCAGCCCACAATCTCGCAGACCCACGCAAAGATCGGGACCCCCAGCACGAATCCGGCCAGGAGCAGATGCTGCTGCGCGATGACCCAGATAATGTTCCGGCTGCCGCCGAGTTGAGGAATATCACGATAGGCGACTGCCGCCGCACTCGAGGCCTCCTGTGCCAAGCCCAGCGCAGGCGCGAGTAGCAGACCGATGAGTGAGAGCAGCCCCGCGAGCGACGATCCCCGTCTGCGCAGCAAGCTGATGAGTCGCCTCGGATGTTCGCCGTGGGTTGTCATGGACATCTCCTCGTCCGCGCGCAGGGGAAGGCCTGTGCGGTCTCAACGCGTCGGCGCAGCGGCATTCCCAGGAGTCGTCTCCGTTTTGCCGGCCTTGGGCTGGTCGGCCTTCGACGGGGCGGCTTCCTTCCCGGTTCCCTTGTTCTTGCCCTTGTTTTTGACGTCCTTCTTCGCCTTGGCCTCAAGCGCCTGGACAGCCGATTCGGCCTGAGCGATGAGTTTCTCGGTCTTCTGCAAGGCCTCAGCCGGCTTGAGGGGCGGCCCCACTTTCTCCTGCGGCTTTTCATACAGTTCGTGGGGATGCGGAGTGCTGACCGGCATGAACGCCCAAAACAAGACGACCAGCGTCACGCCGGATGCCGCGAGCACAGTCAAGACAAGAGGTTGGTCGTCGGGAACCCTCAGGAGGTCCCACTGACGGACGAGCGCCTGATAGGGCTCCGCCGCCGGCCTGGCTGTGGCCACCTGCCTACCGACAATCCGACCAAATCCGAACAACCATCCCAGCGCCAGGACCAGCAAGACCACGGCGGCAGCGCTGCCCCACATGGTGAGCTCGATGCTGATCCGCTCCGGCACCGGCATGGTCTTGAGCAGTTCCAGTTCAAACATTCTGCTCGCGACGGCCTGGGCGCCGGCGACCGCCTGGCTCCCGATGAGGTAGGCAATCGGCAGGTACAGGGCACTGAACAGCGTCGCCTGCCACCACAGAGTCAGTCCGACCAGGGCCGGTGGTTGAAGGTGGAGTCGCTCCAGGAAGACCGTCCTGGAGCTCAGACCAAGGGCCCAGATGTCGATGGGAATGGAGAGCAGAAGAAGAAATGCCAGCCCGGGCATCTCCCACGGATGCAGGCCCGTCGCCAGGAGCAGCAGGGCTATGACAACCTTGATCGGAACGCCCGTCCAGAAAGCCGGCCATGCGACAGCCAGACCCAGCTTTACTGACGACATGTTCGAGGCCTGACCGGTCATACCACGATTCAAATTATGAAGGTTGCAGGATGAATGACGGCACTAGTCCAAGAACTCTCGATTAATGATCGCCGAGACAGTAAAAATCAGAATGCCGGCCATCACGACGATCCAGCCGACCAATGCAATCGGCCGCTTGAAAATGTTCCGCTCCGGATTCCGGTCGATAAATGGCAGCGCGGCCAGCAGCAATAGGAAGGCATTCGGAATGGCCACCCCGGCCAGGAACTGCCCAAACTCCCCGGAAAAGATCTTCAAGCGCAACATTTGGAACAGAAACAGGAAGTACCACTCCGGCTCCGGGTGATAGTCCCCCGGATCCGGCGTCGCTTCCTCCAGCAGCTGAACCGGCTCGATGAAGGCCAGGCTACAGATTGTGAAGAACACCGCGGCCATCGCGACCACGTCCTTCCAGACCTGCCGCGGAAAGAAGTAGTCGGTCTTGGCCTTCAGCTCCTCCACGCTTCCTTGAAATGGACCTGCCGGACCAGCTTTCCGGAACAGGAAGAGATGGAGCCCCGCCAGTCCCATCAGCGCCGCCGGAAGGATCATGACGTGAATCACGAAGAACCGGCTGAGGGTCATTTGGCCCGGAGTGGGTCCGCCTTTCAGGAACCGGGCGATGAAGTCGCCTACAACGGGCGTCTTGTCCATGATCTCCACGCCAACCGTGGTCGCCCAGTAGGCACGCTGATCCCACGGAAGCAGATACCCGGTAAAGCCGAACGCCATCACGAGACCAAACAACGCCAGCCCGACCAGCCAGACCATCTCGCGCGGCTTCTTGTACGCACCCCATAGAAAGACCTGTGACATATGAGTGAACACCATCACCACCATCGCCGACGATCCCCAGAAGTGGTAACTCAACAGGAACCACCCATAATCCACTTCGTGGATGATGTATTGGGTACTGGCGTAGGCGTGGTCCGCGCTCGGGACGTAATAGAACATGAGCAGGATGCCGGTCACCGCCTGCATGATGAAGATGAACAGGAGACAGGAGCCGAACACGTAGGCCCAGCGCGATCCGCCGGGCACCGGCTCATTGAGCATCTTGGCCTGAATGGTCTTCAGGCCTACCCGCTCATCCACGAACGCGAACACTTTCTCCAGCAGGGACGGTTGGCTGTTCATCAGACAATCCGGGTTTGGACTTTCGTCCCAGCCTTGTACTCGACATCGATAATTTCGATGTCACCGTTGGTCGCCACGCGGATCGGAACAGGGTCCAGCGGGCGAGGGGCCGGCCCATCCAGCACTTTTCCGCTGGCATCGTAGATGCTCAAATGACAGGGGCACAGGAAGATTTGCCGACCGAGCTTCGGCACGTTCCGCCACTTGTACCCACACCCCAGGTGAGGGCACTTGCCCGAATAGGCCACATAGGGAACGTCCCGCTTGTTCGTCCAGATCACGCCGCCGGTATGATCGCGGAACTCCATATCCTTGCTCTTGTACACCTCCTCCAGGACCGGGGGCGAGGCTTTCAGGACCCAGACATTCTTGTCGACCTCAGCCTCCGGCATGAAGGCTTCCTTGACGGTCTTTTTGAACTTGAACTGGACGCCTACATCATCCGCTTTGATCCTGTTCACGTTGCCGATTTTGAGCCACCGGTTGTCGAACGGCGCATACATGGGCTTCATCACGTACCTGAGAACCGGATACACCAGCGGGAGGGCGATTAAGGCGCCGATCGCATGCGTCAGGTTGGTGAAAAAGGTCCGGCGCTTGACGTTGCGCTCCAGCTCGGGCAGCGGCACCAGCACTTCGCCAGGCTGGACGTGCAGATGATCCTCGAGGTGCGCGATCTCCACCTCATGGATAGTCACATACTCATCCCGCCGGAAGACCGGGAATTGATTCAACTCGCTTGACGGGGCCCGCAGCTCGACCGTATCGTCCGTCACTGCCTCAATCGTGGACGCGGGGATCTGGCGCTCGGGCACGCCGGCGCCATTCCGTCCCACTACGATGTGGCTGACCTCGCGTGACAAGGGATCGACGATGACCCTCGTGACTTCGCCGACCTCCCGGTCGGTGCACCTGACTTTGGATTTGAGCTTGGGTTGCACGTTATTTCTTTTTGACCGGCTTGGGCGTATTCACCGAGGTATTCTTCAGCGTCGAGAGAAAGGCGACGAGCGCGTCCAC
>JAHWYE010000260.1 GCA_020028195.1 Nitrospirota bacterium | reverse complement strand
TGTTGGTGACATCCTGGACCCACTGCTCGTTGTTCAGACTGAGGAACCCGCCGATGTTGGCCAACCCGTCCTTCTTGGCCGACATGGTGCAGCCGTCCCCGTAGCTGAACAGTTCGCGGGCGATCTCCAGGATTGGGGTGTCGGCGTATCCGGACTCTCGTTCCTTGATGAAAAAACAGTTCTCTGCGAATCGGCAGGCGTCAAAGATCAGCGGAATCCCATACCGGTTCAATAGGACCCGGGTCTGCCGGATGTTCTGCATCGAGACCGGTTGGCCGCCGCCGCTGTTGTTGGTGATCGTCAGCATGACCAATGGAATGTTTTCACGCCCCACTTGGTTGATCGTCTCCTCAAGCCGGATCAGATCCATGTTGCCCTTGAAGGGAAGTGTGCAATGCGGGTCGTAGGCCTCCTTGACCACCAAGTCGAGGGCCTGAGCGCCCTGATGCTCGACATTGGCACGGGTGGTATCGAAATGGATGTTGTTGGGCACGGACATGCCCGCCTTGACAATAGTGGAAAACAGGAGATTTTCGGCCATGCGGCCCTGGTGCGTCGGAATCACATAGCGGTAGCCGAAGATCGAGCGCACCACTTCCTCAAAATGGTAGTAGTTCTTGCTGCCGGCGTAGGACTCGTCGCCCAGCATCATCCCAGCCCATTGGTTGTCGCTCATCGCCGAGGTGCCGCTATCCGTGAGCAGATCCACATAGACGCTGTCGGCCGGCACGTGAAACAGGTTGTACCCGGCCGCTTGGAGTAGCCTATCCCGCTCCTCCCGCGTCGTCCGGCGGATGGGCTCCACCACCTTGATCTTAAAGGGCTCCGATGGAAACTTCACGGATGCCCTCCACGTACCGCGCTCTTGAATCGTTCCAACTGCGCCATGAAGGGCTCGGCCCCCTGGTACTCGAATACGTATCTGGTCATGTCGAATAGAGAGGCCGGGTTCAATTCCCGGATCACCTCCGGTTTCCAGGTGATCTGAAGCTGCTTGATCATCGTGATCGGCGTGGGCTTACCCACCATGCCGAGCGGCACCTGTGCGTACAACTGTGAAAAGATCAGGATCTCTTCGTCGAACATCGCCGAATTGATCTCCTCAGCAGCTCCGTACTTCTTGAAATCCTGCTCCAGCCGCTGAAATGCGGGCGAGCGAATAAGCTCTTCCCGAAACGCGTAGTAAATCTTGATGCCGGCCCGGTGTTGATCATCCATGATCTGGATCGCATCGTCCACGAGTAAGGCATCCTGCATCTGGGCTTGTGAAAGGATCAGCAGCCGACGGATCACCACGTTGCGACGGACAGCCGCCTGATTGGCCAAGAGATAGCTGGGATAGAGGGCTTCCCCTCTCTTCCAGATGTTCCAGCGCTCCATGATAGCATCCACCGACCGCTCCGCCGTTTCCATAAGCCGAACCGCTTCGGCATTCGCAGCCGCTCCTTCGTAAGTCAGAGTCTGGGATTCGAGTTGGCGAAGCTCACGGCCGATGGCTTCCACTTTCTTTGGAATGTACCGAGGGTTCTTGGGGACGTGGAGCATGACGTCTACGGCGGTCAGTGCCAGCGTCCAATATTCCTTGGCTTGTTCCGGCGCCTTGTCTTTCTGGGCGATGAGCAGCAGCTCGACAGGATTCTTGTCCAGCAGCCTGGCGACCTTGATACAGATCTCAGGTTTGGGCACCTTCAGGCCACGGCGAATGAGGTTCGCTTCAGGCTGAGCGATTCCCAGCTTGTCGGCCAGCGCATAGTCACTGCTGAGGCGGTACCGGTGTTTGACCTCTTCGACATATTGGGCGATCTCAAACATCTCTTCTCTCAAACCCGCCTTCCAAGGCCCTACGCCGCGGCCGGTTACGCCGCACTCGCCGTGTGGCCGGCTCTAGTCTTCTCCAATCCCATCCAGAAGCCTTCTAGATAATCCAGTACAGCCTTCGTCCCGCCGCAGAAGTCTTCCCGTTCCTGCGTTGTCATCCTCCCACTTGCGACAGAACCGGTCCCGTCCACCGCTTCCACCGCTTTTTCCATGGCATCTTCATGCGTGGATTCCAGCTCGCGATGGAAGGTGAAGTAGGTCGCGTCCATCTGAGGGTACCGTTCGTTTCGGAGACGGGTCAGGCCCGGGATCAGATGGTCCCACATGGTGATGGCCATGTTCTCGAGTCCGAACGAGGCACCGAGGGCCGTGGCATGGTTTCCGCTGCTATAGAGCTGTTCCATTCCATCAATGTAGGCCTGCGTCGAAGGCAGCATGGGATGGGTCATGGCTTCGTGGACGTCCAGACCGACTGAGCGCAGAAAGTCGCGGTAGAGCAATTCGTGACGGTTCTTGGTACGACCATCCCCTAGCTCCGAGTAGAGGACTTTCGTGAGCTCGTCTGCTACGGACTCGTCCTCGGTGTTCACGAGCTGGGCCACCAGGATCTTGGGAAAGAACCGAGCGAAGTGATAAAACTCGACGGCAAACTTGCGAAAGCCCTCGTCAGTGACCTGGCCGGTTTGAAAGCGATCCAGATAAGGATTGTTAATGGCCCCATGGCGCAGCACATAGCCCCGCATCTCCTCGTAGAATGACATGGCGTACCTCCTCGTCCCCTCCTAGAGACGGCCATTCAATCTCTTCGTCGTCATCACTACATTTTCAATAATATAACTTTCTTATTATTTGCGCAAGTTTGATTTTTATTTACTTAATCTTTATAAATCAAATAGATAGTATATTTTTCAGAATCCATTACAATTATTTCCCATTCTTTATTCTATTTTGTAATATAAACAGTATATTGCTTGATAGATTCCGTATGTTATACTGGTCTCAGATCAAAAAGACGCGGTGATGCACATGCAGGGAAAGAGGGTACTGCTCTATTTTCACTAGCCCGGGAGGGAACGCCCATGAGCCACGAAATGGGGATCGATCACATTACCCTGTGCGTCAAGAATCTGGACGCCGCCGAGTACCTGTTCACCAAAATCCTCGGCTTCGAGGTCATCTGGTCGGCGCGGGACGTTGGAAGCGACAAGTCCAGCATGGACACGATCGTCGTACAGCGCGGGAACGCCAAGGTGGCGCTCATGCAGGGCCGGGACAAAGCCGTGCAATCCCAGATCTCCCAGTTCATTGAGAAATACGGCCAAGGGGTCCAGCACGTGGCTATTGAAGTGGACGACATCGAAGCGGTCTGTCGCGAATGGGAGTATCATGGGGTGAAGTTCAGCGGCCCGCTCAAAGAGGGCCGAGACGGCTTCGGGCCGCTCAAGCAGCGCTTCACCTTTCCCCTATTTCCCGGAAGCGGCGTCTTCCTGGAACTGACGCAACGTCAGCACGATGGCGAACAGTCTCAGACCTTCGTGCGGGGGACCGTCGAGGCGCTCTACAAGGACATTGAGCGGGACCAGGTTCAAGGCGTTGAACAGACGATCGTTGATTATGACACTCTCCCACTCCCGTTCGAAGACTCGTCGTTCAAGCGCGCATCCTAAACCAGCAGTGAACGCAGAATGATGAGCGAAACGCATCGCCATTCAACATTCATTGGTCACCGTTCTGCAGGAAGATG
>JAHWYE010000259.1 GCA_020028195.1 Nitrospirota bacterium | reverse complement strand
GCACGAGCATATAGTCCACCAGGATCGTGCTGTCCGGCAGGATCACGCGTTCGACGGAGGAATGGCTGATGTCACGCTCGTGCCAGAGCGGGACGTTCTCCATCGCGGCCAGGCTGTTGGCCCGCACGACTCGAGCTAACCCGCAGAGGTTCTCCGCAGCAATCGGATTCCGCTTGTGCGGCATCGCCGAAGACCCCTTCTGTCCCGCTGAGAAATACTCCTCCGCCTCCAGCACTTCGGTCCGCTGCAGATGGCGAATCTCCGTGGCGAACTTCTCGATGCTGGCCGCCAGCAGTGCCAGTGCGGACACATAAGCCGCATGTCGATCCCGCTGGACGATCTGACTGGAGATGGGGTCCGGTTTGAGGCCGAGGCGCTTGCAGACAAAGGCCTCCACTTCAGGCCCCAGATGCGCGAAGGTGCCCATGGCGCCGGAGAGTTTCCCCACCGCGATCTCTTCTCGAACAGCCGTGAGTCGGTCACGGTGACGGCGCGCCTCTTCGTACCAGATCGCCAGCTTGAACCCGAAGGAGACCGGTTCGCCATGAATCCCGTGAGACCGGCCGACCATGGTCGTGCCCCTGTGCTCATAAGCCCGCTGCTTCAGCACGCGGAGGAGCGCGTCCAGATCCTCCAGGATAATGTCCAGCGCTTCCGCCATCTGGACGGCCAGCGACGTGTCCACAATGTCGGACGAAGTCAGCCCCAGATGCAGGTAGCGGACGTCCTGGCCGACCGGCTCCGCCAGTGACTCAAGGAACGCAATCACATCATGTTTCACCACTTTCTCGATCGCCGCGATCCGACCAGGATCAATCCGTGCCTTTCGGCGAATCCGGGCTGTGACCCCGCGAGGGACCTTACCCGCCCGCTCCAGCGCCTGGCAGGCCTGCAGCTCGACCTGCAGCCAGATCTCGTACTTGTGCGTGAGATCCCAGACTTCCTTCATTCGGGGCAGGGTGTAGCGATCAATCATCGTGCACTCTTCTCTCGTGAAGCGGGCCTCGTGAAGTGTCTCTTCAGAGACCGCTCAGGCCGCCAGCCAAGGGCTTATCGTGATATACCTCAATCCCGCCTTCCACGCCCTACTGTTCACGTTTCACGGCTGCCGGCTCGGCGGCGATCTCAGTACGCTTCTCCTGCAGTCGCGGGTCGTCTTTCAGAATTTTATCGAGGATTCCGTTTACAAACTTCTTGGTCTCGTCGTCCGCGAACCGCTTGGCCAACTCGATGGCCTCGTTCATCGTGACCTTCGCCGGCACGTCCGGCATCCAGAGCAGCTCATACAACGCGGCCCGCAGGATATTGCGATCCACAATCGGCATGCGGCTGATCTTCCAGTTCGTCGCATGGGCGCCGATCAGCTCATCCAGCTCAGCGCGGTGCGTGATCACCCCGTCCACGAGTCGCTCAACAAAGAGCCGCACCTCGGCTGAGACCGGATGCTGGACCCAGAAGTCCTCCAGCCACTCGCCGGCTTTGCCGTGGATGTCCCACTGAAAGAGAATCTGCAGCGCGCGCTCGCGTGATTGTCGGCGACTGCCCATGGATGCTGTTATCGCTTCCGCCTGGTGCCGGTTATCCTTCGCCTGAGGGACCGGTGCAGGCCTTTCTTCGTTGTCTTGAGGGCCCTCAACAAGGTCGCCATCTCGATGGCCGTGCGGGCCGCCTCTGCGCCTTTGTTGCGTTCCGGTGCGCCGGCCCGTTCCAAGGCCTGCTCCACATTCTCTGTGGTGAGGACTCCGAAAACCACGGGCAGGTCCGCCTCCCAGGCCGCTTGCGCGATTCCACGGCTGGCTTCCGCACTGATGTACTCAAAATGTGGCGTCTCGCCCCGGATCACAGCACCCAGACAGATGACTGCGTCAAAACGGCCAGACCTGGCCATCCGACGCGCCACCAACGGAATCTCAAAGGCGCCGGGGACCCGCGCCACTTCAATGGCCTCTTGACTCGCCCCAGCCTTGGTCAACACGTCCAACGCCCCAGCCAGCAACCGGCTGGTCACGAACTCGTTGAACCTGCTGACGACAATGCCGAAACGGAAGCCGGCAGCCTCGATCTGTCCTTCAAGGGTTTTCATGCCGAGGGTACTCCGGCTACACAGGACACACGTATGTTTCGGAGACAAAGATGGAAGAAGGCTAACGACCTTGCACCTTAACAGGTTCCCCTGGAGGGAGGCAAGAACAACGTTGGGGGACCTTGTGCGATGCCCGTCAAACCTTATTGAGGAGGTGCCCTAACTTCGTTTTTTTCGTGCGAAGATACCGCTCGTTCGCCGCTCGCGGTGGAATCTCGATGGGTACCCGCTCAACGACTTTGAGCCCGTATCCCTCAATGCCGACGATCTTCCGAGGATTGTTGGTGATCAGGCGGATCTCCCGAAGGCCCAGGTTGACCAGGATCTGCGCGCCGATCCCATAGTCGCGAAGGTCCGCCTTGAATCCCAGTTGCAAATTAGCCTCCACGGTATCGTGTCCCTCATCCTGCAACTTATAGGCTCTGATCTTGTTCAGCAGGCCGATGCCGCGCCCTTCCTGGTTGAGGTACAGCAGGACGCCGCGGCCATCTTTCTGAATGATCTCCATCGCGCGGTGAAGCTGATCGCGACAGTCGCAGCGTAGCGAGCCAAACACATCCGCCGTCAGACAGCCGGAGTGGACCCTGACCAGCGTCGGCGCGCCGTCATCCACGCGGCCCTTGACCAACGCGACGTGCGTGCCGTTATCCACTTCGTTCTCGAAGACCACGGCCTCGAATTCTCCGAAGACAGTCGGAAGCTTCGCGTTGGCCACGCGCTTCACGAACGTTTCCCGACGCATGCGATATTCGATCAGGGCCTTGACGGTGACCATCTTGAGACGATGCCGTTTGGCGAACTCGGTCAATTCGGGCACGCGGGCCATCGTTCCATCATCATTCATAATCTCGCACAGGACTCCGGCCGGGTAGAGCCCCGCCAGTCTGGCCAGATCCACCGATCCCTCAGTCTGGCCGGCGCGTTTGAGTACACCCCCTCGATCCGCCTTGAGCGGGAAAATATGGCCTGGCCTGGCTAAATCGGACGGCTTGGATTTCGGATCGATGGCAGTCCGGATAGTCGTCGCTCGGTCGGCCGCGGAGATGCCAGTCGAAATGTCGCGTCGCGCGTCAATCGAGACCGTGAACGCAGTCCCAAACGAGGCGGTATTTTCCGCCGCTTGCGGCGGCAGTTGCAGCTCTTCCACTCGTTCTGGCGTCAAGGCTAGGCAAATGAGGCCGCGCGCGTGCTTGGCCATGAAGTTAATGGTCTGGGGCGTCACTTTCTCGGCCGCCATGACGAGGTCGCCTTCATTTTCACGGTCCTCGTCATCTAAGAGGACGACGAACTGCCCTCGTTTGATGTCCTTGATGGCCTCTTCTATGGAGTCGAACGGAGAAGCCATGTCTTCCTCCCCA
This sequence comes from Nitrospirota bacterium, assembly GCA_020028195.1. Lineage (GTDB taxonomy): Bacteria > Nitrospirota > Nitrospiria > Nitrospirales > Nitrospiraceae > NS-7. Next base: position 121 of record JAHWYE010000259.1, on the reverse strand, counting down.
AGGTCCGCTGCAGCCTAGGATAAGTGCTTATAACATAAAACGTTTTCACTCATCTGTCAACGGGAAAAGCCGCCTGTGTCCATGAATTGCCTGTCGGCCCGCCGGCTCCGTCTTATGGTCA
>JAHWYE010000258.1 GCA_020028195.1 Nitrospirota bacterium | reverse complement strand
AGTTGGTAGTCAATGGGCAGGTGGCTGGCTCACTGGAGACCCACGACTTCGGTCGCGTCCGGCGCGATTGTTTCGGAGCGGTGCAGGAGGCTTTTGCGCGGCTAGCCTCGGAGTTCGATCTAGTAATTCTGGAAGGAGCCGGTAGTCCGGCCGAGATCAACTTGCGGGATCAAGATATCGTGAACATGCGAATGGCCCAGGTGGCCAAGGCTCCCGTGCTGCTGGTCGGAGACATTGATCGGGGCGGAGTCTTTGCGGCTTTAGTCGGCACGCTCACACTCCTTCAGCCCCAAGAGCGGCAGCATGTCAAAGGATTCCTGATTAATAAGCTGCGTGGCGACGCGGAGCTACTGACTTCTGGGATACGGATGGTCGAGAGACAAACAGGGGTGCGTTGTCTGGGGGTGATCCCGCACTGGAAGGACCTACGAGTGCCGCAGGAAGACTCCCTGGGGTGGGATAGTTGGGCTGGGACTCAACCTTGTCGTTCTGATTCGCTGATTATCGGGGTGGCGGATGTGCCGGCGATCTCAAACTTCACCGACTTTGAGGCCTTGTCGCAGGAACCGGATGTGCGCCTGGTTCGGCTGGACGGAATGACCAGCCTGCAGCTTGATGCGCTGATCTTCCCTGGAACCAAGAACATGCCACTTGCACTAAAATTCGTCAAGGCCCGTGGCCTTGATCAGGTAGCCAAGCGAGTGATGGCTGACGGGGGCACGGTGATCGGACTCTGTGGCGGATACCAGATACTTGGCAAACGGATTCTAGATCCTCACGGAGTCGAATCCTCAGCACCTGAACTGAAGGGCCTGGGACTGTTGGAGGTGGTCACGTCCTTTGGTCGCGAAAAGGTCACCGTCCGGGTGACTGGACTCCATCGACAGACTGGCTGTCCCGTTGATGGCTATGAAGTTCATATGGGACAGACTAGCCTGCAAGATGGAGTGGCTCCTTTGCTGATGGTCAAGACAGCCGGTGGATCAGTCGAGCGGGCTGAAGGCGCTGTGTCGAACGACGGCCGAGCCATGGGGACCTATGTCCACGGCTTGTTTGATGCCCCCTTATTCCGCCGGATGTTCCTGAACCGATTGCGTCAAGCTCGCGGCTGGTCTCCACTCGAAGCAGCGACTGGCTCTTCCTCAGATCAAGAGCTGGACCAGCTCGCTGATTTCGTCCAGCGCCACGTTGATCTTGCAGCGATTGACGCCATCATTGCACGGGGGGTGTGACCGTGAGCCGGGCGATCCAGAAGCGAAAGCGGCGGAGCCGGGATCAGTTTCTTCTCGTAATCGGCGGGGCGTCGTCAGGCAAAAGTGCCGCAGCCTTGGACCTTGCAGGAAAGAGCGCAAAGCGAGCCTTTGTCGCAACCGGTGAACCGCTGGATGAGGAAATGGCCGAGCGAATTCTGCGTCATCGGGCGTCGCGTGGTGGGAGCTGGGAGACCCATGAAGTTCCCTCAGACCTCGTTGAGTGGATGAAGAAGCACAGCGTAGAATATCAATCCATTGTGATTGACTGCCTCACCCTCTGGTTGAGCAATCTTCTGGGGCGAGGTCTAGCCGATTCACGCATTTCTGAGCTGGTGTCAGATCTGCTCCAGGCGATCCGTGCGACAACAGCTCGCGTCGTGGTCGTCACCAACGAACTGGGGTTAGGGTTGGTCCCGATGGAAGCCATGGCCCGTCGCTTCCGGGACCTTGCAGGCCAGGTCAATCAGCAAGTCGCCGCCGAGGCAGATGCAGTGTATTTCGTTATGAGCGGGCTACCGGCTCGGATTAAATGATGACGCTCAACGAGGCCATTCAAAAGATCCGTCCTGTGGATCAGGTCTGTTGGCAACGGGCCCAGGCTCGCCTTGATCGGCTCACTAAGCCAGTCCGAAGCTTGGGGCGGCTGGAGGAACTGGCGGCCTTCTATGCGGCCATCACCGGGGAAGTGCGTCCGAAGCTTCCACGCACAGCGATCTTCACCTTCGCAGCTGATCACGGAGTCACAGAGGAAGGCATCAGCGCTTATCCTCGTGCCGTCACCGCCCAAATGGTCTTCAACTTTCTCAGAGGGGGAGCCGGAGTCAACGTACTGGCGTCCCATGTAGGCGCCGAGGTCCGTGTCGTGGACATCGGGGTGGCGCACGAATTTGGCCCGTTACCCGGTCTGATCTCTAGAAAGGTGGCCTATGGGACAAGGAATTTTTCCCGTGAACCGGCCCTGACCCGTGGCGAAGCGATTCAAGCCCTGGAGGTTGGTGTGACCTTGGCTGATGAAGCCTCGCGAGAAGGGTTTGGTCTCTTGGGTACAGGCGACATGGGGATCGGCAACAGCACCGCGAGCGCGGCGATCACGGCTGCGATAACCAGACAACCGGTTGCGGAAGTGACCGGTCGCGGCACTGGAATTGATGATACGAGGTATGCGCGCAAGGTCACGGTCATTGAACAGGCGCTAGAACGACACCGGCCGGATTCGAGAGATCCCCTTGACGTGTTGGCAAAGATCGGCGGCCTCGAGATCGCGGGGCTCGCTGGGTTGATTCTTGGGGCAGCTGCCTGTCGAATCCCGGTGGTACTGGATGGCTTCATCGCAGGCGCGGCCGCGCTGATCGCGGTTGGGCTTCAGCCGTTATGCCGCGAGTACCTGATCGCCTCGCACCTTTCGGTCGAATGCGGACATCAGGCCGTAGTCAACCAGCTTGGGCTCAAGCCGCTACTTGATCTGGACCTCCGGCTTGGGGAGGGAACCGGAGCCTGTCTTGGGATAGGGCTGGTGCAGGCTGGAATCAAGATCCTGACCCAGATGGCGACCTTCGACGAAGCTGGCGTCTCTGAGCAGGAGAAGTGAGGTCCTGCGATGGTCCGTCCTTTTTTCTTTGCCTGGCACTTCCTGACTGCCATCCCGTTGAGTCGCTCGCATCATGATCCGACACCACGCGAACTGGCCTTGTCTATGCGGCTCTATCCCCTCATCGGGCTCATGCTCGGGGGACTGCTCGCCACCAGCGATATCCTCTTCTCAGGATTGTTCTCTCGGAGCGTCGTGGATGCGCTCCTGATAGTCCTGTTGGTGGCGGTGACCCGTGGGCTGCACCAGGACGGTCTCGCCGACTCTTTGGATGGGCTGGCAGGGGGTCGCACGGCGGCGGAGCGGCTGGAGATTATGCGGGACGGGCGGATTGGCGCGATCGGCGCTACCGGTTTAGTGCTGGCCTTGGGGCTGCGGTACGCGGGACTCTCAGCCATGCCTCAGGTGGAACGAGTGCCGTTGCTCCTTTGCATGCCGGCCATCGGCCGATGGGCCATGGTGCTGGGTGCCATGTCGGGTCCCTATGCGAGAACTGGAAGCGGACTTGCTGAACCATTCCTCGCACAGCTCTCGTGGCGCGACGTCATGTGGGCGACTGTGTTGCTGGCCGTTGCCCTGCCGTTTCTGATTGGCCCTTTCGGCGCTCTCATCAGCGTAGGGATCGCTGCGCTCATCGCGCGCACGCTTGCCGCTATGTCGAACCGGTTCATCGGAGGGATTACCGGCGATACGCTCGGAGCGACCAACGAGATTGCTGAAGTCATCTTTCTGCTGGCAA
>JAHWYE010000053.1 GCA_020028195.1 Nitrospirota bacterium | reverse complement strand
GAGTTCTCGTTCCTGAATGTATTCAGATATCTCACCTTTCGGATCATCTATGCCGCAGTCACGGCGTTTCTCATCGCCTTTGTGCTGGCTCCGTGGCTGATCCGGAAGCTTCAGGAACTGCGATTGGGGCAGCAGGTGCGGGATGACGGCCCGAGCACCCATCTGACCAAGAGCGGCACGCCCACCATGGGGGGAATCCTCATCCTGTTTGCAGTCGTGCTTGCGACCATGCTCTGGGCGGATGTCACGAATCGGTACGTGTGGATGGTGGTTGTCGCCACTCTCGGGTTCGGGCTGGTGGGCTTCGTGGATGATTACCTCAAATTTGTGAGGGGTCGATCGAAGGGATTGTTGGCGTCGCAGAAACTCGTCGCCCAGGTCCTCATTGCCCTTGGCATCGGCCTGTTCTTGTATTTCCTGCCGGTCTTCTCTAGCAAACTCAATGTGCCCTTTTTCAAGAACTTCACGCCCGACCTCGGGCTGTTCTACATCCCCTTCGCGATCCTGGTGATCGTCGGAAGCTCGAACGCAGTCAATCTGACGGACGGGCTCGATGGCCTGGCGGTCGGACCCGTGATGATCGCCTCGTTGGCCTACACCATTGTGGCCTACGTCGCCGGGAACAGAATTATGTCCGACTATCTGCTGATCCCTCATATCGAGGGGGCGGGCGAACTCGCGGTGTTTACAGCAGCCATCTTCGGGGCCAGTCTGGGATTCCTCTGGTTCAACACCTATCCGGCCTCCGTCTTCATGGGGGATGTGGGTTCCCTGCCACTGGGTGCGGCGCTCGGGACTGTTGCTGTGATCAGCAAGCATGAGTTGCTTCTGCTGCTGGTCGGAGGGGTGTTCGTGATCGAGGCCATCTCAGTCATTTTCCAGGTCGCGTCGTTCAAGTCTCGCGGCAAACGAATCTTCCTGATGGCTCCTATCCACCATCATTTTGAAATGAAGGGATGGGAGGAGCCGAAGGTGGTGGTGCGGCTGTGGATTGTTGCGATTCTGCTGGCGCTGTTGAGTCTGAGCACGCTGAAACTGAGGTAGTCATAGGCGATGCCTGGAAATGGCAGCCGAATCCTCCATGGAGCTCAGAGACAAGAAGGTCACAGTCCTAGGGTTGGCCAGAAGTGGCGTGGCGGCGGCCCATTTGCTCCAGGCGGTCGGTGCGTCTGTGACGGTGGCCGACCGCAAGGAAGAGCGGGAGCTTGCAGACGCGTTCTCCCGTCTGGACCGACGAGCCCTGACCGTCAAAGTAGGCGCTGGGTACGAATCTGCGCTGGAAGGAACGGAGTTGGCTGTGATCAGCCCGGGAGTTCCTTCAGATCTGGAAGCGCTGACACAGATCCGCCGACGTGGTGTGCGGGTTATCGGGGAGCTGGAACTGGCTTCCTGGTTTCTGAAGGCGCCGATTCTTGCCGTCACTGGGACCAACGGCAAAAGCACCACAGTGACGCTCGTGGGCCTTTTCCTCGGTCAGGGCGGCAAGCGGGCCTTCGTGGGAGGGAACCTCGGCATGCCTCTGTGCGATGCAGCCCTGGCGTCCTATCAAGCCGGAAGAGATGCCGCGACTCTGTACGATTACATTGTCGCGGAAGTCTCCAGTTTTCAGCTCGAGACGATCGAGCAGTTCCATCCCTGGGTGGCAGCCGTACTGAACATCACGCCGGACCACATGGACCGCTATCCATCCCTGGAGAGTTACGTGGAGGCGAAGGCCAGGATTTTTAAGAACCAAACAACTGAGGACTTTGCATTGTTGGGGGTTGACGACGAGCGGGTGGCTGGCCTGCAGAATCGTGTACGTGCCAAGCTCTTGAGCTTCAGCCGGGCTGGGCCGGTTTCACAGGGAGTGTATTTGGATGGTCACCGCGTGATGGCGATCATTGGGTCGCACAGGAATGAGGTCTGTCGCCGGGATGAGATTCGTCTCCCAGGCTCCCATAACCTTTCCAATGCGATGGCCGCGGCGACGATCGGACTCTTGTGCGGTTGCTCGACCGATGCCATTCGCCATGTCCTCCAAATCTTTCCTGGGCTGGAGCATGCCCTAGAGCTCGTGCGGGAACGGCAGGGAGTGCGGTTCGTGAACGACTCCAAAGGCACCAATGTGGACGCCACCATCAAAGCGCTGGAGAGCTTCGAGGAGCCGGTCCTGCTGATTGCCGGTGGTCGGGACAAGGGGGGCGATTTTCAGAGGCTTCAGGAGCCAGTGCGCCAACGGGTGAAACGGGTCATCCTGATTGGTGAAGCCGCGTCGCGTATCAGAAAGGCACTAGGAGATGTCGGTTGCGTCAGCCAGGCCGCGACGCTCAGGGACGCAGTCGAGGTGGCTGCCTCCGAGGCGAGGTCCGGCGATGTCGTGTTGCTGTCGCCCGCCTGCGCCAGTTTCGACATGTTCGAGGATTACCAGGATCGGGGTCGCCAGTTCAAAAAGTTGGTGAACCAATTATCGTGAGGGGCACCCATTGCATTCTTCGGAGCAATGGGTCCCCGGGGTGAGGCGTGAGGCGAGGTTACACCTCACGACTGATGAGTCATGTCACGCAGAGGTATCGAGGGCGGCACGCTTGCGCTTCCCTGGCCGTCCTCAAGCCAGCGATCGCGGAGGCGGATCGGGACTGACGCGAGTGTGCTCGCAGCCGCCGTGGTCCTGGCGCTGGTCGGTCTGGTCATGGTGTTCAGCGCGAGCGCGGTATTGGCCGGAAACCGGTTTCACGACTCAATCTATTTTCTGAAGCGTCAAGTGGCCTGGCTGGCCTTTGGATTCCTGCTGCTGCACGTGGCGTCCCGCGTCGATTACACGTTGTGGCGCAGGTTGGCGTGGCCCATCCTGGGCCTGACGGCAGTACTCCTGATTCTGGTGCTGGTTCCCTCGATGGGCGTAGCGGCCAAGGGCGCACGGCGCTGGCTTCGCCTCGGACCGATTTCAATGCAGCCAGCGGAGCTGGCCAAACTGGCCGTGGTCCTCTACATGGCTTCGTATCTGACTAAGAAGGGAAGCCGTGTGACGGAGTGGCCCTCCGGTTTTCTTCCTCCGCTCATCGTGGTGGGACTGTTGGGGGGATTGCTGTTGCTCCAGCCAGACCTCGGGACGGCGGTGGTGATCGGGTTAGTGGCGTTGGGCCTTCTGTTCCTTGGAGGGGCCAGGGTGACACATCTCGTTGGATTGATTCTGGTCGCCGTACCGGTTGTGGCCGTGCTGATCCTGGGATCGAGCTACCGCCGACAGCGTTTCCTCACCTTTCTGGCTCCCTGGAAGGATGCCACGGATGCCGGCTTTCAGGTGACCCAGTCGTTTCTGGCGTTCGGCAGCGGCGGTCTGTTCGGAGTCGGACTAGGCGAAGGCAAGCAGAAACTGTTCTTCCTGCCGGAGGCCCATACGGATTTCGTGCTGGCGCTGGTCGGCGAGGAGCTTGGTCTGGTGGGAACAGGCGGTATCATGGTCCTCTTTGTGATTCTGGTGATCAAGGGATTCCAGATTGCCGGGCGGGCGCGGGAGCCGTTCGGCCGGTATCTGGCCCTTGGGATCACACTCCTGATCGGATTGCAGGCCTTGATCAATGCCGGTGTGGTGACCGGCCTGCTTCCAACGAAAGGACTGACTCTCCCTCTTGTTAGTTATGGTGGGTCGTCGTTGACCGTGAATCTGCTGGCCATTGGTATCTTGCTGAGCATTTCACGCGATCGGCAAGGGGGGAAGCAGACCGGCCAGTACGCGAGTGGGCATGGAGGGCGGGTCTTTGCCTGATGAATATCGTGATCGCAGCGGGAGGTACCGGCGGCCATCTGTATCCGGCGGTGGCGCTGGCTCGGGAGTTTCTTCGGCAGGAGCCGAGGGCCTCGATTCTCTTTGTGGGCACGGTCCGTGGAATCGAGGCCAAGGTGCTCATGCAGGAGGGCTTCGAATTGGCGATCATCGCGGCACAGCCTGTAATGGGGCTGGGAGTGCGAGGAGCCATCAAGGCGCTGCTGTCCCTGCCGCTGACCTTGTGGCAGTCGGTCAAGCTCTTGCGGCAGCGGCGCGCGGATCTGGTGATCGGGGTTGGAGGCTATACCAGCCCTCCCGTACTCGTGGGCGCGTCTCTGCTGGGGATCCGACGGGTCATTCTGGAGCCCAATGCGTATCCCGGAATGGCGAACAAGGTGCTGGGCCCGCTCGCGCATCGGGTGTTCCTGGCGTTCGAGTCGGCAGCAGGCTTCTTCACTTCGTCCAAGGTGCGAGTCGTGGGCACTCCCGTCCGACAGGCCTTCCTGGACCAGAAACCGGAAGTCCCCACCGACTCGGGTGGGGCGCGAAGACAGACCCTGTTGATTTTCGGCGGGAGCCAGGGCGCTCGCGCCATCAACACGGCGATGGTCGAGGCCCTGCCGCACTTGGGATCCATGCGAGCAGAACTTGCAGTGACTCATCAGACAGGTGAGGCCGATCTCGGACGAGTCAAGGCCGCGTACGAGGCAGCCGGGTTCAAGGCGGAGGTGGTGTCTTTCTTGTTCGACATGCCAAGGGTCTTGCGGTCGGCCGACCTTGTTGTGTCTCGGTCAGGCGCCATGACGGTGGCGGAGCTGGCCGTCTGCGGGAAAGGGGCAATCCTGATTCCCCTTCCCCAGGCCATCTATGACCACCAGGCGCTCAACGCGCAGGTGATGGAATCGGCTGGTGCGGCGGTGGTGCTGCCACAGGCTGAACTCACTGGGCTTAGGCTGGCTCAGACGATTGAGGCCTTGCTGCGCGATCCGGACCGCCTGCGCGTGATGGGCGAGCGAAGCAGAACCCTCGGGCGTGCCGACGCGGCCGAAGCGATTGTGCAGGGATGCCTGGCACTCGTTCAGGACGTTAAACGTTAAACGTGAATCGTTCAACAGGTCTGCGCGTTTAACGAATAACGGTTCACGAATAACGTTGCTCGATGTTCAGAAAAACTCAGCATATTCATCTGGTGGGGATTGGCGGAGCCGGCATGAGCGGGATCGCCGAAGTGCTGCTCACGTTGGGATATAAGGTCACCGGCTCTGATCTGTCCGAGTCGGAGATCACGCGACGACTCCAGGAGTTGGGCGGCCGGATCTTCATCGGGCATCAGGAATCTAATGTAGGTGATGCGCAGGTGGTCGTGATCTCCTCAGCCGTCCCAGCAACCAATCCGGAAGTGGTGGCGGCTCGGGCCAAGCTGATCCCGGTCATTCCCCGCGCCGAAATGCTGGCCGAGCTGATGCGCCTCAAATACGGGATCGCCATTGCCGGCGCCCACGGCAAGACGACGACGACCTCCATGGTCGCGGCAGTCCTGGCGCAGGCCGGTCTGGACCCAACCGTTGTGATCGGGGGAAAGGTGAACGCTCTGGGAAGTCACGCTCGACTTGGGCGCGGAGATTTGCTGGTCGCGGAGGCTGACGAGAGTGACGGGTCTTTCCTGAAGCTCTCTCCGACCATTGTGGCGGTGACCAACATCGATCGAGAGCATCTGGATCATTATGGAACCATGGAGCGGTTGCAGGACAGTTTTCTGGAGTTCATCAACCGGGTGCCCTTCTACGGTCTGGCGGTCCTCTGCTCCGATGACGACCGGATCCGGACATTACTTCCTGGGGTTGTGAAGCGATACCAGACCTATGGGCTCCGTGAGCAGGCCGGAGCTCCGCCGCCTGATTTCCGAGCAACCGAGATGACGCTGAAACAATGGGGATCGGAGTTCAGGACCTATTTTCGTGGGAAGAACCTGGGACCCTTCCGTCTCTCCACCCCGGGCGTTCACAACGTCACGAACGCTCTTGCTGCCATTGCGGTGGGAACAGAGCTGGACGTGCCGGTGGATTTGATTCGAAAGGGCCTCGCGGCCTTTACCGGTGTCGAGCGGCGCTTTCATCTGCGAGGGGAAAAGAATGGGGTCATGGTCGTGGACGATTACGGACACCACCCCACTGAAATCAGAGCCACCTTGGCAGCCGCGAAGCAGGGTTGGGACAGACGGCTGGTGGTCCTCTTTCAGCCCCACCGATACACTCGTACGCGCGATCTTGTTGACGAGTTTGCACGTGCCTTCGAGCAAGCCGATGTCCTGTTCATCACCGAGATCTATGCGGCTGGAGAGCCGGAAATCCCCGGGGTGTCCGGTGAGAGACTGGCCGAAGCGGTTCGTGCCACTGGACATTCGTCCGTGACCTGGGTTGATCGAAAGGAAACCCTCGCGGATCAGGTCTTGCCCCTTCTTAAGGCTGGTGATTTGGTGATCACGCTCGGTGCCGGCGACATCTGGAAGGCCGGGCTCGCCCTGCTGGAGCGTCTGTGAGCGCGGGTCTGGTTATGAGAAACGGTGCGCAGCGTCAATCGTCATCCGGTAAGTTGAGGACCAACGCCAATTCGTCCGATCTTCACGCGGTGGTTTCTGGCCTGCGAGGAGAAGTCAAGTTCGGAGCATCGCTGCGGGACTACACGTCGTTCCGGATCGGGGGGCCTGCGGACGTGCTCGTGATCCCGGCTGATGCGGACGACCTGTCGCAGCTGGTCAAGCAGGCTCATGCGTCAAAGGTGCCGGTCTTCGTCATCGGCGGCACGAATCTACTGGTGCGCGATCAGGGAATCCGTGGCGTGGTCGTGAGCCTCTCGCGGCTGAACGCCGTTAGGGATGAGCCCAATGGCGTGGTCTATGCCGAGGGTGGCGTCGGAATGCCGACGCTGATGCGACACGCAATCAGCCTCGCTCTGTCCGGGCTCGAATGGGCCGCCGGCATTCCGGGCACGGTGGCGGGCTGTGTGGTGATGAATGCCGGAACCAGGCTCGGCGAGATGAAGGACGCCGTCAAGGCTGTTCGCGTGGTCGATCCGCAGGGGCGGTTCATTGACTGTCCGGCCTCGGCCATTCAGTTCAGCTACCGCCGAGCCCTGTTGCCTCGTGGGATTGTGGTCGGGGTCTGGCTGCAACTCAAACCGGCGCAGCGGGAGAAGATTGAACGAGTGGTCAAGGAGTACCTGCGGTACCGGAAGAACACTCAGCCCCTGACGCTTCCTAACGCCGGATGCGTATTCAAGAATCCAGAGCATGATACGGCGGGACGTTTGATCGAGGCGGCTGGTCTGAAAGGCGCGCGGGTCGGTGATGCCCAGGTCTCAGAAAAGCATGCCAACTTCGTGGTGAATCTGGGACGGGCCAGTGCCGCCGATGTGATCGCGTTGATCAAGAAAATCGGTCGGACCGTGGAGCAACGGACCGGGATCACCTTGGAACTCGAGTTGAAAATCGTCGGACAGCCCCGACGCGTGTAGAGCGTCCCTCACGAAGGGGCTGAATCCGGGGATGAGATTCGCTTCACGAGCGACGAACATGCCCTTGACGACGGCGCGGATCGGTGTGCTGCTAGGTGGACAGTCGGCCGAGCGGGAGATCTCGCTGAAGACTGGCCAGGCGGTTCACCGTGCGCTTCTCCGGCTCGGCTATGACGCAGTGCCAATCGATGTGGATGCGTTGTTCTTGCAGCAACTGCGGGACAAGAAGGTGGAGTTCGCGTTTGTGGCCCTCCACGGGCCGGGAGGAGAAGACGGAACGATCCAGGGACTGCTGGAGATGGTCGGGATTCCCTATACAGGGTCCGGCGTCAGGGCCAGCGCGATCGCCATGCACAAGGTGACCGCCAAAGATCTGCTCGACTATCACGGCATCCGGGTTCCCCCCGGAACCGTGGTTCGGTCAGGGCACCGGGGCAAGGCATCGCGTGTTCCCCCCGCAGGACTCAAGTGGCCGGTCGTCGTGAAGCCGGCGGCGCAAGGTTCTACATATGGAGTGAGCATTGTGCGCCAAGCCTCCGAATGGCAGGCCGCGCTGCGGCATGCCCATAAGTATGACCAAGAAGCGGTGGTGGAGGCCTACATCGCTGGCCGCGAGATCACGGTCTCCGTCTTGGGCGGATCCTCCGAGCCCCTGGCGCTGCCCGCAATCGAGATTCGGGCTCCAGGTGGGTTCTTTGATTACGCGGCCAAATATGAGAAGGGGCGAACCACGTACCTCTGCCCAGCCCCCCTTCCTGCGAAGGTGAGTCGGCTGGTTGAAAACCTGGCGGTTCGGACCTATCAGCTCCTTGGATGCCAGGGAGCCGCGCGGGTGGATTTTCGCGTGACGGAACGAGGCCGACCGTTCGTGCTGGAAATCAATACGGTCCCTGGCATGACTGAAACCAGCCTCTTGCCCATGGCGGCGGCCAAAGCCGGCATTACCTATGACTCCCTGACGGAACGGATTCTCCACTCTGCTCTCAGGCGTATGAAGGACACTGAGTACAGAACGATGAAAATAGAGGTATGAATGCGCGGGGGGTTTGAGATGAATCGCGCAATGAAACCCTGGCGGAAGCGGAGGCCTGGCCCGAGGCCCAACCTTCGAAGAAGGCCCAGCCCATTCGGTTCGCGTGCAAGCTTCAGCAACGGATCCACAATAAGCGGCGCAGGTCTCGTCCGTCGGTCGCTGCTGTTGGTCGCAGTGATTGCGGTTGTCTTCGTCGGCTGGTGGGGAGCCATGCCGCTGCACAGAGATGAAAAGCCGCTCGTCGCCGACTGGTTCCAGGTGCGTGAAGTGACCGTGTCCGGAACCAGCCGCGTGACGTACGAGGATGTGCTGGAGCGATTGAGGCTGCAATCCGGCGAGACGCTGTTCTCGGTAAACTCCACGGAGCTGGTCGATCGCCTGAAATCTCATCCCTGGATCAAGGAG
>JAHWYE010000257.1 GCA_020028195.1 Nitrospirota bacterium | reverse complement strand
GTGCTCGGCGCGAACAATGAGCAGAATCAGATGTTCAGCGTCGAGAAACATGAGTGGCCGATCGAGCCCTACATGCGGGGAGCCGACCAGATCAGCGTGGTCGAGTTCTCCGGCTCGGAGGTGATCGACGCGTTCATCTCCTCCGCGGGCGGGCCCTACAGATTGCCGGGCGATTATGTGTATAGCAACCAGCGGTTGCCGTACTCGCAGTCGGGACAGTGGGGCTATCTCCGCGTGCTCCCGACTGGTGATCAGCGCGTCATGCCTCTGTCCGGCGCTGTGCCTGGCGTGAAGAAGACCGAAGCTGAGCCACCTGCGACGGCGACGGTCATGCCGGTGTCCTCAGCGGGAAGGTAAAAGTGAAAAGACAAAAGTAACCGCTCCCACAAACTTTTGCCTTTCAACTTTTGAGTTGTTCTCTGGGGGGAGCCGTCGCGGCTCCCCCTTTTTCTATCAAGACAGTCGTGGTACGAGTGAGCATGCATGGACCGAAGTTAGTGGAGAAGGGAGTCGGAGGGGTGTGATGAAGTCTGTGACTGTCGTGGCTTGGATATCTGTGCTGGCGATCGCCTCGCCGGTCTGGTCCTATGAGGAAATCAGGGTAAAAGATGGCGGGACGGTGACGGGCAGGGTCACGATCGCGGGCGACAAGCCGACTACGAAAGGATTCAATCTTGTGACGTTCCCGGACCCAGTCTATTGCGGGCGTATCTCGACCGGCACCGGCTGGAGGTTGCTGAACGAATTCACGATCGCTCCGGACGGCGGGCTCAAAGACGTCGTGGTCATGCTGGTGGACGTCCCGAAGGGAAAGGCCTTTACTTTTACGTCGCCCTCGATTGAGGCGCGGGACTGTCGCTTCATGCCGTTCGTGAGCTTAGTGCGGGACGAGCAGGACGTGACGGTGGTCAATATGGATCCAGTCATGCACGACATTCAGGCCTATGAAACCTCGCACCTGGGACCACGGGTGCTGTTCAACACGCCGCTCCCGATGAACCCGCATCATCGCCGCATCGTGGGGCCGGACAGTCACGAGCACCTGGCAGGGCAACCTATGACGGAGACGATCCACCTCACCAAGGGTCGGAGGATCTTCGTCATGCAGTGCGGGTTCCACGCCTATATGGAAAGCTGGGGGATGGCAGTCGAGAATCCATACTCCGCGGTGACCGCGAGCGACGGCTCGTTCACCCTTACGGACGTGCCCCCGGGGGACTACACCCTGGTCGCCTGGCATCCACAGACTGGACCGGCCCTGGAGCGGAAGGTCACGGTGACGGCCAAGGGGACTGTCACGACCGGCTTTGAGTTCAAGGCGCCGACCGGCCGTCGAAGCGCCCACGAGATGATGGAGAACCCTCACTTTGGACTGGAAGCGCTTGGCAGATCGCTGGACATTCGACCCACACTGGAACTGCAGAAACCGTGAGGCATGCGGAGCAAGGCGTGAGGAGTCAGACCAGAGAAAGAATCCGAACCCAAACCCTCCCGTGGGTCGCGGCCAGGGTGGCCTGCGCGGGCGTGCTGGGGTTGAGCCTGGTGGTCGGAACCGCGTTTCCTGCGATCGCGTACGAGGTCGTTGAGGTCCGCAATGGCGGGGTGTTGGCCGGCACCGTCACGCTAGATGGTCCGACCCCTGCGCCGAAGGGCTACAACCTAGTCATGTACCCCGATCCCGAATACTGCGGGCGGATCTCCAACGGCAACGGGTGGCGACTGCTGTACGATTTTGTGGTCGATCAGGCTGGCGGACTGAAAGACGCCGTGGTGATGCTGGACGGTGTCGAGGCGGGCAAGGCGTTTGAAGTGTCAGTTCCGCAGGTGGAAGCTCGGGATTGCAGGTTTCTGCCGTTCATGACGGTCGTCCGCGATGGCCATGCCATCGAGGTGATGAACATGGACCCGGTCATGCACGACATTCAGGCCTACGAAACCTCGTCCCACCTTGGAGCGCGCGTCCTCTTCAACTCGCCGCTTCCGATGAACTTCCTTCACAATCGCGGCGACCTACATGCCACTCACAACCACAAGCCTGGCAAGTCCATGTTGGGGCCGATCTACCTCAGCAAGGGGCGCCGGACTTTCTTCATGCAGTGCGGGTTTCACGCGTATATGGAAAGTTGGGCCCTTGCCATTGACAACCCGTACTATTCCATCACCGATGCCTCGGGAAGATTTACGATCACCGACGTGCCGCCGGGCACCTATCGTCTGGTGGTCTGGCATCCGCAAGTGGGGACCATGCGGGAGCAGATGCTCACGGTCGAGCCGGGCGGGCGGGTGACCGCTGATCTCTCTCTCCGCGCGCCGACGGGGCACCGTACCGCTCATGAAGTGGTGGACAATCCCCGGTTCGGGCTTGGAGCATTGGGTCGCCCGATTGAAATTATTCCGCTCGTCGAACGTCAGCAGTAGCCACGATTTCATCCCGGCGTCGTGAGTCTCCGAGTTCCTCAATTCCTTCTCCTTATCGGTTTCGCTTCAGTCTTGGCCACGGTCCCTGCGTTAGCCGAAGGGCCGCCTTCTTCCCCGCCTCAGACTGCTGACAAGGTTCCTCATGTTCATCTGGAATTCTCTGCGAAGGTGATCCATCGGTCTGACGGCCGGTTGCGGGAGGCCCAGCTCTTCGTCAAGGGAGACCGCTATCGGCTCGAGCATCGGGGTGGAGTCCGAACCGACCTCGGCTATGCGGGAGTCTCTATCGTCAGGCTGGACAAACAAGAGGTCTGGTTCCTTCTCTCGCAGCATCGACAATTTCTCGTGGTGCCGATCAGACCCGATCACCGGCTCCCACTGACCTCACGGCTGGATGGTGAGACTAGTCGTCTTCTGATCGGGGATGCCTCAGCCGCTGGTCGTCCAGCGCGTCTCTATGATGTGACGGTCTCCCGCGCAGGAGTAGCAGAACGGTACTATGAATGGGTGGATGTCGAGCAAGACCTGCCGCTCAAGCTGATGAGCCTGGACCGGGACTGGTCGGTCGAATATCAACACGTCGTGTTTTCGAAGCAGGCGGACTACTTTTTTGAAGTGCCGCTGGGTTACAGACGTTGGGAGCCGCCGCCGGTTCCTCAGGAGAAGGGATAGAACAGTGGGGAGGTTCGTTGCCGGGTTGCTCGCCTGGACGCTGGTGTGGAGTGGGTCTCCCCTCGCGGTGGCCGGCAGCGCCACCCAGGCTGAGGTCTTGAAGCAAGCCCAGGCTGCCTTTGATCAGAAGCAGTATGAACGAACCATCGAGTTGGTTGAGCCTCTCACGAAGGACGGATCCGGGCCGGTTGACGCCGGACGGCTCAAGGTCAAGAGCCTTGTCCAGCTTGGCCGTCCTGCCGAGGCCCTGACCCACTATGAGCGGGTAGAGGCGAGGCTGGGACAGGACGACGCTGCGCTGTTGCGCGAGGTTGCCGTGGGGTTTATCACTCCCTTGCTAAAAGATATGCGTGAACAGATGCGAGGGGCTGCCTATACCGCCCTCAAAGAGCTCGACTCCGAAGAGACGGTTCCCTACTTTGAAGATGGGCTCAGCGATGGGTCAGGCCTGGTCCGTGCGCTTGCGGTGGAAGGCCTCGGACGACTCAAGGCAGGCCAGCGATCCCCTCGACTTC
>JAHWYE010000052.1 GCA_020028195.1 Nitrospirota bacterium | reverse complement strand
GATCGCGGACCGTGACCGACTCTTGTAGCCCGCGGAATTCGACAATGACGCTGCGCGACTTGCCCGCAGTGGTGATTGTAGGGTTGCTACCACTCCTTCCGACTGTTTCCACCGGTTGCGCGACCACGTTGAACAAATATGCCCCGGTCAGCGTGCCCATTTCCACAGATCCGCCCGGAGCCAAAATATTAGTCCCCGGAAGAGAACCTCAATTGTCGCCCGCCATTTTTGAGTTCCCACGTGGCAAAGGAGACATTTTGGTAGGGATCGAGAAGGAGGGTTACCGGTCGGAAACCGTTATCCTTAGACAAGCGTGGGACCACAAAGTGTGGGCCAACTTGTCTTTAGTGTACGGGGCTCCGCTCGGTTTTTTTGTCGACCTGTTTATTACAAAAGGGGCATATAAACTCAATCCCGAATTTGTCCGTCTGACATTACGCGAAGAAACGGCGCCGGCCTTTCCTGCCGTCACAATATTGGAAGGCCGACTGGGTGAGTTGGCTCAGCAAATCGCCGGAAATTTCAAGGATCAAGGCGTGAATCGGGTCGCGATCCTCCCGGTCGAAGATATAGCCGGGCAGAATCACAGCCCGCTTGCACGGTATCTTACGGATAAGCTGACGATGAAAATGCACGGCGTTGGAGCGACGACCGTGATTGAACGCGCGTCATTGACCAAGGTGACCGATGAGCTCGTTCTGACGCATGGCGGCAGATTTCGTGACGAGTCGCTCAGGCGGGTTGGGCAATTTCTCGGCGCCGACTGTATTGTGACCAGTGTTTATACCGAACTGAGTCCTCAGGCGGTTGAATTCAATGCCAAGGCCATTCACATCGAAACAGGGGAGATCATAGGAGTCGGCGCAATCCTCATTCAAAAAAAGATGGTTCAACATTTGATGCAGTGAGGGGTGTTACTTCCACCTCAGTGCACCTCTGAGCCGGTCCAGTATCCGCTTTAGAGGCTTTTTACCAGTCTTTTCTTCGACCGCCCGCCGGAAGTCGCCTTCCGTGACCTTGCCCGCGAAGATTTCCTGTCCGTTGATGACCACGACCGGCACACGCGCACCGTAATGCTCGATCAGGCGGGCGTCACCGTCGATTTCGATGCGCGTGAGGACGAAAGGCACGTCGATCTGGACCTGTCGGGCGATACGCAGGACGACTTCGCAGAGATGGCAATCCTGCCGTGAGAGGATCGTGACTTGGATCATTGCACCGTTCGACCGAGCGGCGGGGGCTTCTCGCATTCGCAGTTCTTGCCGGCGCCACCACAGACACGGAAGGATAACACGATGTGGTGGAGCCTCGCATACCGCTGCGACGCCGTAATTGTTATTGACTCAATAAAGTTACGAATGGTAGTATTTGGCTTTCTTACCCATTGATTTTTCAGCGGGATTTTGGCAGTTCTCGGAAGAGCTGCGCACGGCATGCGCCACTGTTGCCGCTGACTTCTCAGGCACGCTGACGCAGCAGCCAGTGCGAGGTGGGGGCTAGGATGAAACTCACAGGCGCAGAAATTTTCGTTGAGTGTCTCAAACGCGAGGGAGTGAAAACGCTCTTTGCCTTGCCTGGGGGGGTCGTGCTCAAAATCTTCGACATCCTCCACCAGCAGAAGGACATCGACGTGATCCTCACCCGCCATGAGCAAGGCGCCGGCCATATGGCCGAAGGATATGCGAAGGCGACGGGAAAACCAGGCGTGGCGCTGGTGACGTCCGGGCCCGGCATGAGCAATATCGTGACCGCGTTGGTTGATGCCTCCATGGATTCGGTTCCGCTCGTCTGCTTTTCCGGCCAGGTGTCGACGAGCCTGATCGGGAACGACGCCTTTCAAGAAGCCGACAACATGGGTCTGAGCCGTCCCTGCACCAAATATAATTTCCTGGTGAAGGACGTGAATGATCTGGCCGTGACGATCAAAGAGGCGTTTTATGTCGCGACGACCGGCCGACCGGGCCCGGTTCTCGTGGACATTCCGAAAGACGTCTCCATGAATAAAACGGACTTCAAGTACCCCGGGTCCGTGTCGATCAGAGGGTACAACCCGACGTACGATGGGAATAAATGGCAGATCAAGCAAGCGGCCGAGGCCATCGCCAAGGCCCGAAAGCCGATCCTCTACGTCGGCGGAGGCGTTGTGTTCTCAGGGGCCTCCGAGGAGCTGATTGAACTGGCCGAGATGATGAACATCCCGGTCGACATGACCCTCATGGCCCTCGGGGCGTTCCCAGGGGAACACCCGCTCTCCATGGGCATGATGGGCATGCACGGCACCTACTGGGCCAATATGGCCGTGCATTATTCCGACCTCGTGATCGCCGTTGGCGCCCGGTTCGACGACCGCGTGACCGGGAAAGTGTCCGAATTTTGTCCGCACGCGAAAGTCATCCATATTGACATTGACCCCACCTCCATCCGGAAGAACGTCAATGTGGATATTCCGATCGTGGGAGATTGCAAACGTGTGCTTCGGGAGTTGAACCAGATTCTTCGGGCCACCGTGAACGGGGAACAGAAGGAACTTCGGAAACCCTGGTTGGACCAGATTCATGAGTGGCAGCGGGCGCATCCCCTCACCTATGAACAGGATTCGAACGGCCCGATCAAACCGCAGCACGTGATCAAGCGTCTGTATGAGCTGACCAAGGATCGTGATCCGATCGTCTCGACGGATGTCGGTCAGCATCAGATGTGGGCGGCCCAATACTTCAAGCTGACAAAGCCGCGCCGGTGGCTGACCTCCGGAGGCCTAGGGACCATGGGGTTCGGGTTCCCGGCCGCCATGGGTGCGCAAGCCGCGTTCCCAGGCAGACTCGTGCTCTGCGTTGCCGGAGACGGCAGCGTGCAGATGAACACGCAAGAGCTGGCCACGGCGGTGGTGAACAAGCTGCCGGTCAAGGTCGTCATCATCAATAACCGGTACCACGGCATGGTCCGCCAGTGGCAGGATCTGTTTTACGAGGGCCGCTACGCGTCCAGCTATCTGGACGTGGTGCCGGACTTCGTCAAACTGGCCGAAGCGTACGGCGCGGTCGGGCTCCGTGCGGCCAAGGTCTCTGAGATTGATGATGTCATCCAGGAAGCTCTGGCCGTGGATCGGCCGGTGTTCGTGGACGTGCCGGTTGATCAATATGAAAACTGTTATCCGATGATTCCGGCAGGCGGGTGCAACCATGAGATGATCCTGGCTGATCCGCCTGAGTTGAAAAAGAAGCAGGTAGTGGGCACGCCGGTGGTTGGAGAGGACAAGGACACAGTGCTAACAGCCTAAGGAGCTTATGGCTAATAGCTTATGGCCGGAGCGCGGACTCCTGCCATTAGCCATACGCCATTTGCTATAGGCTCTCCGCTTATTTTTATGGAACATATCATTTCAGTGCTGGTCGAGAACAAGTTCGGGGTGCTGTCGAGGGTGGCCGGTCTGTTTAGCGGGCGCGGCTTCAACATCGAGAGCCTGTCGGTCGCACCCTCGCTTGATCCGTCCATGTCCATGATGACGATCGTGACGAGGGGCGATGATCGGATCATCGAACAGATCGTCAAACAACTCAATAAACTGATCGATGTCATCAAGGTCGTGGACCTCAATGAGAACGAGTTCGTCGAGCGCGAGACGGCCCTGATCAAGGTCCATACGAAACCGGAGGATCGAGCCGAAGCGTTGCGGATCGCGGACATCTTCCGTGCGAATGTGGTCGACTCCACCCCGACCACCTACACGATTGAGGTGGCGGGGGATACCAAGAAGATGGAGGCGATCATTAACCTGCTGCAGCCGCTCGGGATCAAGGAACTGGTCAGAACCGGACGGGTCGCGATCGCACGGGAACCGATTCGTCCCGCTACGGCTCAACCGAAGCGCATTGCTAAGGAGTGAAAGGCGAGGGGCTCCAGGCAAGAGGCAATAGGCTGGCCAGCGAATTCTCTTATGGCCCATTGCCTCTGGCCTCGTGCCCATTGCCCAGAATGTCTCGAGAGGAGTCAGCGATGAACATCTACTACGATAAAGATGCCGATCTTCAGCACATCCGCAGTAAGAAAGTGGCGATCATTGGGTACGGCAGTCAGGGGCATGCCCATGCCCTGAATCTCAAAGAAAGTGGCGTCAATGTGGTCGTCGGGCTCAGGGAGGGTGGGTCCTGGCGGAAGGCCGAGATGAGCGGGCTCAAGGTCATGCCGACCGCAGACGCGTCGAAGGGCGCTGATGTGGTGATGCTGTTGGCGCCGGACGAAGCCCAAGCGGGGATCTATCGAAAGGACATTGCGCCCCATCTCAAGGATGGTGCCTACCTGGCCTTTGGGCATGGCTTTAACATCCACTTCGGACAGATCGTGCCACCTTCCACGATCAATGTGTTTATGGTGGCGCCCAAGGGACCGGGGCATCTGGTCCGGTCTGAATATACGAAGGGCAGCGGAGTCCCGATGCTGCTCGCCATCCATCAAGACCCCAGCGAGACCGCCCGTCAGGTCGGTCTGGCCTATGCGAGCGCGATCGGCGGTGGGCGGGCCGGCGTGATTGAAACGACATTCCGGGAGGAGACCGAAACCGATCTGTTCGGTGAACAGGTGGTGCTGTGCGGAGGCCTCACGTCGCTCATTCAAGCCGGGTACGAAACGCTTATCAATGCCGGCTATTCTCCGGAGATGGCCTATTTTGAGTGTCTGCACGAAGTCAAACTGATCGTGGACCTGATTTACGAAGGCGGGATCGCCAATATGCGGTACTCGATCAGCACCACCGCCAAGTACGGAGACGTGACCAGGGGACCGCGGATCATCACGGACGAGACTCGAAAGGAAATGCGAAAGATCTTGGAGGAAATCCAGAGCGGACGATTTGCCCGGGAATGGGTGCTGGAAAATCAGGCCAATCGGCCTGTCTACAATGCCTTGCTGGCGAAGGGTGAGGCCCATCCAATCGAAGAGATCGGGGCGCGGCTTCGGGCGATGATGCCGTGGCTCAAGAAGGATAAGCTCGTCGACAAGTCGAAAAACTGAGAGGAAGCACACAGCGATCAGCTTTCAGCGATCAGCTTCGGAAGAGCGGCTTGCTGATAGTTGAGAGCTACTGGCTTAGACATGGCAGACAGGGCAGTCGGCATTCCGATAGTCCGAGAAGGGATCCCCTTTATCGCAGCCACGGGAGGACCGGCGGTGCTGGCCGGAGCGCTCGGCTGGGCCGTTCCCGCACTGGTGCTGGGCGCGGTCGCGTTGTTCACGGCCTGGTTTTTCCGGAATCCGAGGCGACTCGTCCCGAACGGCGCGCGGGTGGTGGTCGCGCCTGGTGACGGCCGCGTGATGGCGATTGAGGAAGCATATGAGCCCCGGTTTCTCAAGGAACAGGGGATCCGCCTGAGCATCTTCCTCAGCATCTTCGATGTGCACGTGAATCGGATTCCCTGCGAGGGAAGGGTGGAAGACATCGTCTATCAACCGGGGCAGTTTCTCGCTGCGAATAGGCCGGACGCCACGCTGCGAAACGAGCAGAACGCGCTCATGATTCGCACCACCTCCGGGGCAAAGGTGCTGTGCGTTCAGGTAGCCGGGGTGCTGGCGCGTCGGATCGTGTGCTGGGCTTCCCCCGGCGAGACCGTAGCGCGCGGCGAGCGGTTCGGGCTGATCCGCTTCGGTTCGAGAGTGGACACGTTTCTTCCTCTCGGCACCACCGTACGGGTGGCAGTCGGGGATAGTGTCAAGGGGGGAGAAACCGTCCTGGGAGAACTGACGTGAAGGGAAATCTCATGCGTAGCACAATCGGGAAAGATCCGAAGCGGAGACGGGGCGTGTACTTGATCCCCAACATTCTGACGAGTGGGAACCTGTTCAGCGGATTGTTCGCGATCCTCGCCGTCTTCAACGCGAATTACGTGGCCGCGGCCATCGCCATCCTGGTTGCATTGATCTTCGATGTGCTGGACGGTATGTCGGCCCGGCTCATGCACGGTACCAGCCAGTTCGGGGTTGAATATGACTCCCTCGCCGATCTTGTGTCGTTCGGGGTAGCCCCAGGATTGCTGATTTACTCCTGGGCTCTGAGCGGGCACGGCATGCTGGGCTCGGCGGTCATGTTTGCATTCGTCGCGTGCGGTGCGTTGCGACTCGCGCGGTACAATGTCATGGCAGCGAGCACTGAAGGGAAACATTTTACTGGTCTTCCGATTCCGGCCGCAGCCAGCGTGATCGCCACGCTGGTTGTGTTTGACCATCATAGTGTACGAATTGGGGAGGGGGTTAAGCCCTTGCTGATTCTGATCATGACCCTCGCGCTGGCGTTCCTGATGGTCAGTACGATCAAGTATCGGAGCTTCAAAGACCTGAAATTCAGGGGCGGCAGCCACTTCAACTATCTGGTCTGGGCGATTCTCGGACTGATGCTGGTGGTGGCCTGGCCCGAAGTGATGCCGTTCGTGTTGTTGGCGGGCTATGCGGTGTCGGGCGTCATTGAGAAAGGTGTGAGCCTCCTCGTGAAACCACTCGGAAAGCGGGGCGGCACCAAATCTGACCAGGCAGTATCGGAGACAAAACAGTAGAGCGGCGAAGAAGAGGAGTAGTACGCGGTTTCGACGGAATGGAGAGAGCTGGTGGCGTCCGCTTCGCAATGGCGGACAGGGTGCGAACCAGCCCGTCGGTCGCGGAACTCACCTCGGAGCTGGGCCTGTGAAGAAAGCAGTAATGGGCTCCGCCTGACCCACGTGACGGGTCGAACGAAGGGTGTCCGAGCTTCGCTGTGAGGAAGCCGGTCACTGAATCAGGGTGGTACCACGGAGCGCGATGAGCCTTCGTCCCTGGGTCTGGGGGGAAGGCTTTTTTGTTTTGCAGGCTGCTGAAAAAGCCCTCCAGCGGCGTGCTCAGTCGCTCGAACCCCTCGACGTACACAAAAAGTACGCCTCAGGGTCCTCGCTTCTTGCGGCCTTGCTGGAAGGACTTTTTGAGCAGCCTGGGCTCAGGCCCTCTGTGGCCTCTTTGAAGAGGAGAACAACATGGCCCGGATGATCAGGATCTTTGACACCACCTTGCGTGATGGGGAGCAATCGCCAGGGGCCAGCATGAATGTCGAAGAAAAAGTGATGATCGCCAAGCAACTGGCCCGCCTCAACGTGGATATCATCGAGGCCGGCTTTGCGTACAGCTCGCCCGGCGATTTCGAGGCGATCAGGCGAATCGCGCAGGAAGTCGAGGGGCCGACCATCTGCAGCCTGGCCAGAGCCAGGCCGGAAGATATCGATCGGGCGTGGGAGGCGCTCAAAGGGGCTCCCAAGGTTCGCATCCATACCTTTCTCTCCTCCTCCGACATCCATCTGAAGTATCAGTTCCGCATCAGCCGCGAGGAGGCGCTGAAGCGGGCGGTCGAGATGGTGCAGCGCGCCCGCGGCTACGTGGACGACGTCGAGTTTTCGCCGATGGACGCCAGCCGCTCGGACCCAAACTATCTGTACGAAGTGTTGGAGGCGGTCATTGAGGCAGGGGCCGGAACCATCAATATTCCGGACACGGTGGGATACGCTACGTCACAGGAATTCGGCCTCCTGATTCGCGGGATTCGCGAACGCGTCAAGAACAGCTCCAAGACCGTGATCTCGGTCCACTGCCATAATGATTTGGGGCTCGCGGTTGCCAATTCGTTGGCAGCGGTGGTGGAAGGGGCCGGGCAAGTGGAATGCACGATCAACGGGATCGGTGAACGGGCCGGCAATGCCTCGCTGGAAGAAATCGCCATGGGGCTGCGGACCCGCAAGGATTTCTTCGACGCGGACACCGGCATCCGGACCGAGGAGATTTCCAAGACCAGTCGGCTGGTCAGCAAGATCACGGGCATGGTCGTCCAGCCGAACAAGGCCATCGTCGGAGCCAATGCCTTTGCCCACACCTCCGGGATTCACCAGGATGGGCTGCTGAAGGAGAAGAGCACCTACGAGATCATGAAGCCGGAATCCATCGGCCTCGTCCAGAGCAAACTGGTCATGGGCAAATTGTCCGGCCGTCATGCTTTCCGACAACGACTGGAGGAGTTGGGCTATCGGTTGTCCGAAGAGGAACTCAACCATGCGTTCGAGCGATTCAAGCGGCTGGCAGACCAGAAGAAAGAGATGTACGAAGAGGATTTGGAGGTCATTGTCTCGGAAGAGATTGCAAAGATTCCGGAGCGGTATGTGCTCAAAGGCCTGCACACGGAGAGCGGGACCCACAAAGTCCCGACTGCCACGGTGGAGCTGGAGATCGGGGGTCGCCTTGCGAAGCAGACCGGGACCGGGGATGGGCCGGTGGATGCTGCCTATCGCACCATTGCCGCGATCACGCAGACGAAGAGCCGCCTGCTCACCTATGTGGTCAAAGCCATCACCGGTGGCACTGATGCACAAGGTGAGGTCTCAGTGCGGATGGAAGAGGGAGGCAGAACCGTCACGGGTCACGGAGCCGATACCGATATCATCGTGGCCTCGGCTCGGGCCTACCTGAATGCGCTCAACAAACTCGCCTACTGGGCCTCCAGAAACACTGATCCAGCGCAGAAGGTCGGCTTGATTTGAGCGGCGTGGGCGGGATAGAGTGCCATCGGGACAGCCCGATCGGCCCGCCTGTCTCATAGCCGTCTCCCTTTTTGGGGAAAAGGTAGGTGAAGGGAAAGCTTTCTCGCCATGCTTGTCACCAGGCTGAACGAGCGCGAGGAGTTCCTGGCCGGGGATCAGACGATTTTGCGCGAGCTGCTTCGTCCGGTCCAAGGCGCTGTCGGTATCCACTACAGCCTCGCTCATGGCCGGCTTGAGCCCGGGAAGCGTTCGAAACGGCATCGACTGGCTTCGACCGAGGTGTATTATTTTCTGTCGGGCC
>JAHWYE010000256.1 GCA_020028195.1 Nitrospirota bacterium | reverse complement strand
AGCCACCCGACGGTCGTCCCGTCATGGCGCTCGACTCCCCTGGCGTCCACCAGCAGGAGAACTCCGCCGAGTTCTTGTCGATCGGTCAGGTACTCTTCAATCATAGGCCCCCATTGTGCTTGAACCGACTTGGCCACCTTTGCGTATCCGTAGCCCGGCAGATCGACCCAGTAGAAGTGCTTCAGTAGCGGATCGCTCGTGGTCACCCGAAAGAAATTCGCGGTACAGGTTTTGCCGGGCGTGCGGCTCACCTTGGCCAACCGGCGGCGATGGAGCAAGGAATTGAGCAATGACGACTTCCCGACATTCGACCGGCCCACAAAAGCGACCGCAGGAAGGCCGTCATGCGGAAACTGTTCGGGCTTTTCGCAACTTTTGATAAACTCTGCGTGAAGGATTTTCATCACTGAACCAGACGAGGGGCCAGAGGCGAGAGGTGAGATTCTTCGCCCATAGTCTCGTGCCTCTTGTCCCGCGTTCTCTCTTACGCAGTGCGCATGGCTAAGTCAACTCTACGGCATACACTCATCAGTATCACTGTCGGCCTCTTGTTCCTCATAGGCCTGCCACTGGCCGGAGTGGGGCTCTATTGGCTGGTCACGTTTCCCGATGTGGCGAGGCTCGCCAAGGCCAATCCGCGCTCCACCGCGCTGATGAAGACCAGGCTGTCGGAGGCGCGCGAGCAGGGGCGCCTCGCCAAACCGGAATGGACCTGGGTGCCGCTTTCACACATTGCCCCAGCTCTGCAGCGAGCGGTCATCGTAGCGGAAGACGCCTCGTTTTACGAGCATGAGGGGTTCGACTGGGAAGGCCTCAGAGAAGCGATCGTGCGAAACTTGGGGGCGGGGAAACTGGAACGAGGCGGCAGCACGATCACCCAGCAACTGGCGAAGAACCTGTACTTGTCGTCCGAGAAGAGGCTGCTGCGGAAAGCCAGGGAAGCCCTGATTACGAGCGCGCTGGAGCAGCATCTCACGAAACAGCGCATCCTGGAGCTCTATCTGAACGTCGTGGAATGGGGATATGACGTCTATGGCGCGGAGGCGGCGGCGCGTCACCACTTCGACAAAGCAGCCGATGAACTGACTCCGGACGAGGCAGCGCTCCTGGCCGCGATCCTGCCGGCCCCCAGGCGGCACGACCCACTGGAGATCACGCCGTACCTCGTCAGGCGTCAACAACACATTCTCCGGTGGATGCGGAAGACGAACGGCGACTTGCAACTCTCAACACCCAACTGACGACGACACTGTCCCAACCATCATCCAACGAAGGAGAAGGATCTATGGCCTGGATCTACTTGTGTGTGGCGGGACTGTTCGAGATCGCCTGGGCGATCGGCCTGAAATATACTGAGGCGTTTACGCGTCTGTGGCCAAGCGCCGGGACCGTGGCGGCCATGATTGTCAGCTTTCTGTTCCTGGCTGAGGCCCTCAAGACCATCCCGGTCGGAACCGGCTATGCGGTCTGGACCGGGATCGGGGCGGCCGGCACCGCGCTCATGGGGATTCTCCTCCTTGGAGAATCACGTGATCTCCTCAGAATTCTTTGCATTGTGGTGATTGTGGTCGGCATCGTCGGATTGAAAGTCTCGTCTGACCAGTAGCCGTGCGCCTTTCATCATCATCCTGACGAGCGGACCGTGGCACCCAGCCCCCAGGTCGTTCTGTTCTTGGTCTTAGTATGGATGAACGTCTTCACCGGGCCTGTCGTCAAATGCCTGGCGGCCGAGCCAGGCGTGCCGACCGAGGGCGAGGCTCCTTCCCCCTCTACTGCCGTCCTTGCCCCAGACGTGGTCGTCACCGCCACAAGAACCCGACAACCGGTCGCCCACGTGCCGGCGGCGCCGACGATCCTCACTCGGGATCAGATTGAGCGCACGCCGTTTGCCGACGGGCACCAGGTGGATGACCTGGTGCGGTACGTGCCAGGCGTGCAGCCGAGTAATCTGAGTAGTCGCTATAACCACCCAACCGCCCAGGCGGTGACGCTGCGCGGGCTGGGGAGCCGGCGGGCGCTCGTGCTGCTGGACGGGGTACCGCTCAATGACGGCTTCGGAGGCTGGATCAACTGGGGGCTCGCCCCCGATAACCTGGAGCGGATCGAGGTTGTGCCTGGCGGAGGCTCGAATCTCTACGGAACCTGGGCGATGGGAGGAATCATTCACCTGATTACGCAACAGCCGGTCGCGGGAAAGGGCCTTCGCGCAGAGAGCAGCGCTGGCAACCTCAATACCTACACCCAAGCGCTGTCCGGCCGCTACGGGACCGATCGTCTCGGGATCAGTCTCGGATACCGGTGGTACCACACCAATGGCTTTATCACCGTTCCCGAGTATCAGCGTGGACCCGTCGACGGCAATGACGACTCCCGGCATCAACACTTTACCGGAACCCTCGCCGCGGCCCTCGGAGCACGAACCAAGGCCTCGCTCTCCGGCACGCTCTTCCGAGAAGACCGGAATTTCGGCACTCCGCTCAGTGTGGCCAGCCGTACGATCGGAACCATGGCGCTGGCTTTTCAGGGCGACACGAGGCGTGGCGATCACTGGGAGACCAGACTGTTCGCGCAATGGCAAACCTTTCGGAACTCGACCGGTCAGGTGATCCCGTCCCCCACCAACAGGTCCGGCGAGTTCCTCGACCGGATCCAGGTCATTCCAAGTAATGACCTCGGCGGGCAGGCGCAGTGGACGGTGTCGCTGACTCCCCGGCATCGGGTGGTGGTCGGAACCGATGCGCGGGCGATCCTGGGCCAGTCGGAAGAGCAACTCTTTACGATGGCGGGTCTCGTGGGCAACAGCTTGGCGGCTGGAAAGCAGGTCGGGTGGGGCGTCTTCGGAGAATGGATCGCCAGACCCACAGAGGCCCTGACGGTGATTCCCAGCTTTCGCACGGATTGGTGGAAGAGCTTTGACGGCCGGATCGAGTCGGCTCAAGGAACCATCACTCGTCCCCGCGACAATGTCGCGCTGGTGCTGAATCCCAAGCTGGCAGCCCAGTACCGGGTGACGGATCGAATCACCGCCGGCGCGTCGGTCTATCAAGCCTTCCGAGCGCCAACCTTGAACGAGCTGTACCGAGGGTTCAGTTTCGGAGGGTTTACATTCCTCCCAAATGAGAATCTGGAGCCCGAACGATCGATTGGGGGAGAAGGCAAGCTCGAAGGCGAGCTGCTACAGGATGGAAAGTTGACCTGGCGAGCGACCGGACATTACGACGAAGTGAAGGATCAAATCCTGCTAGTGACGCAAGGCCCTGTGATCGCCCTGCGTCAGAATGTGGGGCGGACCAGGACGGTGGGCGGGGAACTTGACCTTCGTTTTCGGGCATCCGCGCAGGTATCGCTGAACATTGGCTATGCCTTCGCCGACTCAGTGATCAAGAGTTTTCCAGGGAGTCCAACCCTCGTGGGCAAACGGGTCCCAAACGTCTCACGCCACCAAGTTGCGATCGGGCTGACGCTTGGTCATCCAGACTGGGTTGAGGTGACGATGATGGGCCGGTACCTCTCGCAGCAGTTCGCCAACGATCTGAATACGCAGCCCATCGCTGATTTTGTGGTACTGGATGCCTCGGTGCAGAAACGTGTCGGAAAATTGATACGACTGTTTCT
>JAHWYE010000051.1 GCA_020028195.1 Nitrospirota bacterium | reverse complement strand
GTTGCCGTTCGAGGTGGGTCAGCACGATTCCGGCGAGGGTCAGCAACATGAGGGTTGTGACGGGAAGGTAGGGAAGATAGGAACCGAGCGCTAATCCTGCAAGGAAAGAAACGGTCAAAGGAAGGAGCAAAGGATCTTACCCGAGACGCGAACGAACCACCTCGGCCAACTCATCGGCCACTGACCGGATCAGCGACTCCTGTTCCCCTTCAACCATGATCCGAAGCAGCGGTTCTGTGCCGGAGTATCGGATCAGCACACGGCCAGTGCCGTTCAACTTGGCTTCCCCTGCTTGAACGGCTCGCCCAATCTCCGGCAGTCCTGCCAGGTCAGGTTTTTCCTTCACCTGAACATTGAGGAGGATTTGCGGGACCGCCTTCATGCACTTGACCAGGTCGGATAGGGGGCGGCCGGTCCGCTTCATCAGGGACAAGACCTGGAGTCCTGAAATGAGCCCATCACCCGTCGTATTATGGTCGAGGAGAATGAAGTGCCCTGACTGCTCGCCGCCGAAGTTGTAGCCATCTGCGAGCATCCGCTCCAGCAGATACCGATCACCCACGGGCGTTCGAACCAGCGTGATGCCAGCCTTCCCAACAGCCAATTCGAGACCGAAATTGCTCATGACGGTCCCGACAACGGTGTCTCGCTTCAAGTGCCCACGCGCCCGGAGATCAAGGGCAAGTGCCGCTATGATGTGGTCGCCACTCACGATGGTTCCCTGGTCGCATACGAACACCGCCCGATCGGCATCCCCGTCCTGGGCTAGTCCCACGTCGGCTCTATGCGTTCGCACTGCCTCCTGGAGTCGTTCCGGGTGCACGGCGCCACAGGCGGCATTGATATTCATCCCATCCGGTTTATCGCCGATCACCTCGACGGTCGCCCCCAACTCCCGCAACACTGTCGGAGAGACTTTGTAGGCAGCGCCGTTCGCGCAATCCACGACCACCTTGAGACCTTGGAAGTCCATCTCTCTCGGCAACGATCGTTTGACGAACTCAATATACCGTCCTTCCGCGTCGTTGATCCGGTAGGCCTTGCCCACCGCCTCTGCGGTCGGACGCAGATGCTCGATTTCGCCGGAAACGATCAGCGATTCCATCCGCGCTTCCATTTCGTCAGGAAGCTTGAATCCGTCGCTCGAAAAAAACTTGATCCCGTTGTCCTGGTAGGGATTATGCGAGGCCGAGATCACGACGCCTGCATCCGCTCGGAGGCTCCTGGTCAGAAACGCAATCGCGGGAGTCGGCATGGGCCCGACCAAGAGCACATCCACGCCCATCGAGCAAATGCCGGACGTCAGCGCCGATTCCAGCATGTAGCCGGATAGTCGAGTATCTTTCCCGATGACGATCTGATGGCGTCCCGTCCGTCGGAGGAATAGATAGGCGGCCGCGCGCCCGAGCTTCATGGCCGTCTCGCTGGTCATCGGTTCCAGGTTGGCGACGCCCCGGACGCCGTCTGTTCCGAACAGTTTGCGCATCTCGTTTCCTCTTCCCATTCCAAAACGTGGAAAGCGGAGCAGGTTGCTACCGGCTCTTCTCCGGATGGAGGATCGCTTCGACCATCCTCACCACGTCCCGCATGGGCCCCACATCATGCACCCGCACGATCCGGGCTCCACGCAGAACGGCCACCGCAACCGCCGCCGCTGTTCCCATCAGCCGTTCACCGACCTGCCGGTCCAGCACCTGCCCGAGAAAGGCTTTTCTCGAAACCCCTGCCACAATCGGGCGGCCCAAGACCGCGAATTGGTCGAGCTGCGTGAGCAGCGTCAGGTTATGGGTAACATTTTTGCCGAACCCGAACCCTGGGTCAAGCAAGATCTGTTCCGGATCGATTCCGACCTCCTCGGCCGCTTTCATGCGCTCAACAAAGAAATGCCGGACTTCAGCGACGACATCGCGGTACTGCGGGTCGCATTGCATAGACTTCGGGGTGCCCTGCATGTGCATCAGAACGAGCCCGGCGCCTGCCTGGGTCACGACCTGCCCCATCATGGGATCGAACCGAAGCGCGCTGATGTCGTTGACGATAGCTGCGCCGGCGTCAAGCGCTCGTCGGGCCACGCCGGCCTTCGTCGTGTCAACTGACACCGGAACGGAGGCCTGACGGCAGACTGCCGTGATCACCGGCAGCAACCGACGGATTTCTTCTTCCTCTTCCACCGGATCAGATCCAGGCCGTGACGATTCAGCCCCGATGTCGATGAGGTCAGCTCCCTGCTCAATCATGGCCAAGGCATGTTCAACCGCAGCTTCCGGCTGGTGATACCGCCCGCCGTCCGAAAATGAATCGGGCGTCACGTTGAGGACTCCCATGAGCAAGGCACCGGAATTGAGCGGAATCGGTCGTCCTCTCGCTCTCAGGGTCTCTGAACTTGGGACGGTGTTGAGATTCGGCATGGAAGGCTCGCCTCAGCCCCTGCGGGGCCTGTCACGGGAGGTTGGGAGGATGAGGGATCCAGCGCCACACTGGGTCGGTGGAAGCGGAGCGCCGCGATATCCAGCGGCCTCCAGGTTAGACGGGTACGGTTTGAGGAACCGGCCCTTGCTGAATGATTTTGTCGATCTCAGGCGCGTCCAATACTTCTTTCTCAAGGAGCGCCTCAGCCAGTGCGCGAAGGGTGCCAATGTGTTCCGTGAGCATCCGCTTCGCGCGTTCGTAGTTCTCGATCACCAACCGTTTGATCTCGTCGTCGATCTCGAGCGCCACCTGTTCGCTGAAGTCTCGTCGCGTTGCGATTTCGCGTCCGAGGAAGATTTCTTCATCTTTTTTCCCGAAGGTCAGGGGGCCCAACCGCTCGCTCATCCCCCACTCACAGACCATCTTGCGAGCCAGATCCGTGGCCCGTTCGAGGTCGTTCCCGGCGCCTGTCGTGATGTGTTTGAGGACCAGCTCTTCCGCGACCCGTCCACCCATGAGAATCGCCAGGGTGTTGTACAGGAACTCCTTGGAAAAATTATGCCGGTCGTCGGTCGGAAGCTGCATGGTCACTCCCAACGCGCGGCCTCGCGGGATGATCGTCACTTTGTGGACCGGATCAGCGCCGGGAAGCAGTTTGGCCATGAGGGCGTGCCCAGCCTCATGGTAGGCGGTGGTCCGCTTTTCATCCTCGCTGAGGATCATGCTCTTGCGTTCGGCCCCCATCAGCACCTTATCCTTCGCGGTTTCAAAATCCACCAGCTCGACTTCCTTCTTGTTCTGTCTGGCGGCCCACAGGGCCGCCTCGTTGACCAGGTTCTCGAGGTCCGCGCCAGAGAAACCGGGCGTTCCGCGCGCGATCTTCTCGAGTTCAACATCGGGAGCACTAGGCACCTTCTTCGTATGGACCTTGAGAATTTCGGCGCGGCCCCTCAAGTCGGGCCGATTGACTACAATCTGCCGATCGAATCGTCCGGGGCGCAGGAGGGCTGGGTCAAGCACGTCCGGCCTGTTGGTTGCGGCGATCAGAATAACTCCCTCGGTGGTGTCAAACCCGTCCATTTCGACGAGGAGCTGGTTCAGCGTCTGTTCACGCTCGTCGTGACCGCCGCCGAGCCCTGCTCCACGTAACCGGCCCACTGCATCGATCTCGTCGATGAAGATGATGCACGGCGCATGCTTCTTGCCCTGCTCAAAAAGATCCCTCACGCGCGAGGCCCCCACCCCGACGAACATTTCGACGAAGTCCGACCCGCTGATGCTGAAGAACGGAACCCCTGCCTCTCCCGCGATGGCCTTGGCCAGCAGCGTCTTTCCCGTGCCGGGTGGGCCCATGATCAGGACGCCCTTGGGGATCCGACCGCCCAGCTTCTGAAACCTGCGGGGGTCCTTGAGGAACTCGATGATCTCCACGACCTCTTCTTTCGCCTCGTCGATTCCGGCGACGTCAGAGAACGTGATTTTTTTCCGCTCTTCGGTCAACAGTCTGGCTCGACTCTTCCCGAACGAGAGTGCCTTGTTCCCGCCGATTTGCATCTGCCGCATCAGGAAGAACCACAGGCCAATAAACAGAACAAAGGGGCCCCATGTGAACAGGAAGTTCACGTACCACGGATTCTCGTCAGGCGGCTTGGCTTCGATCTGGACGTTTCGCTCCCGGAGCACCTTCACCATGTCCGGATACTCAGCCGAATAGGTCCTGATCCGGGTCCCGTCTTTCAGGATCGCACTGATATGATTGGCTTTGATGATGACCTTGGTGACTTCGCCTTTATCCAGTTGCGCCATGAAGTCGCTGAAAATGACCTCCTCTTCCTGGGTATGGGTCGGGACGCTGAACAGGTTGAACAGCAGGATCATGAACAATCCCACGACCACCCAGAACAGCAGATTTTTCACCCGAGAATTCATCCGACTCCTCCCCACGCGCTCGCTGAGGCCGGGGTTAAGAACGCAATATCGTTGAAGTCTAACACAGTCCTGTGGAAACTAACAACAGCAGCGCTAGAAGCCTTGCCCCTCGTCGTCCACAGTGTCAAGGACCGCCAGGTACGGCAGGTTACGGTACTTCTGTTGATAATCAAGGCCGTATCCGACCACGTATTTGTTGGGTATATTAAACCCGACGTAGTCGATGGTCACGTTCACCTTCCGCCGCTCCGGCTTGCTCAACAACGCACAGACTTTGATGGATTTGGGTTTTCGCCGACTTAAGGTTTTCAACAGATATTGCACGGTCAGGCCCGAGTCTACGATGTCTTCTACCAGCAGGACATCGCGACCGGCGATATCTTCGGTCAAGTCGGTCACCATCTTGACCTTGCCGGACGGTTTGGCCTTTGTGCCGTAACTGGTGACGACGAGGAAGTCCACTCGCATCGGGATCCGGAGGGCGCGGGCCAGGTCCGCATAGAACGCGTAGGCCCCTTTGAGGACTCCCACCAGGACCAGATCCTTATCGGCGTAGTCCGCCGTGATCTGTCGGCCCAGCTCTCTGATGCGCGTGCGCATCTCCTCTTGGGTCACGATGGGTCGTCCGAAGATGCGCTCCATGCTGGTTAGTCTCCCGTGAGCGGTGTGCAGTCCAGAAGCTCCGCGACCACCGTGCGTTTGGTTGAAGTCGTCGCGTAAAACCGGTGATCGGGCCGATGACCTGCTACCCAGAGAATGCCTTCTGGGGCGACGACCAGCGGCATCCGGCTGCGCTCTTCGCGGGGCAGCTTGATGTCGGTGAAATAATCCTGCAGCTTCTTCCGCCGCCCGCCCATGCCCAGAGGCTGGAACACGTCGCCTGGCCTCCACGAGCGAACCAACAGTTCCATCGTGAACCGGTCGGCGTCGAAGATTGCAATGCTCCGCGGGTGTGTCGGAGCGATGGGCGGGTCGGCTGCCGCAGAGTTTCGAAAGCTGACTCGGATCATCTGGCCGGTGAGTGGCCAGTGGAGGGTCGAAGGAACTGGCAGAGCGAGTTCTCTCTCAGTGTTTCCCCCTTTCTCAGAACAGCCTCTTGGACGCACGGTGAGGACAGCACGAAGGGGACGAAATTGAATACGCCCGTATTCGCGGGCAATCTGGACTTCCTGCACCGTGATGGCGGAACCGGATTGTCCCTGGACCACTTGATCGAGAACCGCCGAGACGGCTCCGAATGTTGGTGCCTTGATCATCCCGCTGGTTTGGCGGATCAAGGCCCGAACCATCCGCCGCTGAAGTGCCAAGGGCAAGGCGACCAGAGCAACGCGATCGACCACCACGGCTCCGTCGGTATCTTGAACTGCCATCCCAGCCAAGTGTTCTGAGACCGATTGTTGCAGATAGAGATCCTCTTCACGAAGGATTTCGGCCTGTCGTCCTAAAACCTTCAGCACCGCGGGGTTGAATCGTTTGAGCGCTGGCAGGAGCTCATGGCGAATGCGGTTTCGCAGGTAGAGCAGCTTCGCGTTGCTGGAGTCTTCCCGAAACTCCAATCCCTGCGCTTCCAGGTACGCCACAATGTCGGCCCTGCTGAAGTCCAGAAGAGGGCGGATGAAGAGCGGCTCTCGGCTGGGCGGGATCCCGGCGAGTCCCGTCGTTCCGGACCCGCGCAGCATCCACATGAGGAGCGTCTCAGCTTGGTCGTCGGCCGTATGACCCAGCGCGATTTTGTCCGAGCCGAGGGATTTCCCCACCTGCTGCATGGCGGCGTATCGCGCCTCGCGCGCATATTCTTGGAGGGACTGCCTCGATCGACGACGAGCAGGACCGGTCAGATGAACCCGCTCGCTGATCAACGTCACGCCGAGCCGTTCACAGAGGTTGGCCACAAAGCGGGCATCTTCCTCGGATTCCGCGCCGCGCAAACCGTGATTGATATGGACTGCCCACAGGACCAATTCCCAGGACAGGGCCAACTCTGTCAACAGGGACAAGAGCGCGACCGAGTCAGGTCCACCCGAGACGGCGGCCAGGAGGCGATCCCCCGGCCTGAACAACCGTCTGGCGCGTACAGCCTTGGCCACGCGCCGCGCAAGCGACGACGGCATGGTCTGCGACGGATGGCGCAGATTCATGACAGGACGATGGATCATGAGTCCATCACGGTCTGGGACGCAGCCTTCAGGGTTTGCCTGGCGAGGCTCACATCCACGTCAATGCGGGCGGACAGCTCCTCCGCCGTGTTGAACACCAGATCGCCGCGTAACCGCTCTACGAATTGCACGCGGATCGCTTCTCCGTACAGATCCGCCTGCTCATCCAGGAGGTAAACCTCAAGCAAGCGCTCGCCAGGACCAAAGGTCGGACGAGTGCCGATGTAGGAGACCGATTCGAGCGAGCGCTGGTTCCAGACCGTTGTGGTCGCATAGACCCCGTCGGCTGGAAGAACACGGTCGTCGGGAAGGCGGAGATTGGCGGTCGGCCAACCCAGAGCCTTTCCCCGCTGCTGCCCCTGCACGACGGATCCATCTAACGAGTAGGGACGCCCAAGGCACCTCGCAGCTCCGCTCACGTCCCCAGCCTGTAGAAGCCGACGGATACGCGTCGAACTGACCACTTCCCCGTCGATACGCACCGGCGAGACCGGGTGGACCTGGAATCCGGCCTGAGCCCCAAGTCGCAGCAGATCAGCGATCCGTCCCGCTCGGCCCTTTCCGAACGCGAAATGCTCTCCCACGAACAGGTCACGGACGCCGACGCCGTCTCTCAGGATCTGAAAGACGAACGCGTCAGGGGAGAGTGTGGCAAAGGCTGCGTTGAATTCCAGAAACAGCACTTCCTGCACACCGGCTCCCTGCAACCGCGCAAGTTTTTCATCCATGGTGGTCAGCAGGCGGAAATCAGCGCCTGGCGCGAGGACTTTGACCGGATGGGGATCAAACGTCAGCACCATGGGGGTCCCACCCGTCGTCGTCGCGGTCTCAACGACCGTCTGCAGCAGCGATTGGTGGCCACGATGCTGCCCGTCGAAGTTGCCGATGGTCAACACAGGATGCGGCACCTGTTTGTGCTCAGTGAGGCCGCGAGTGATTTTCATGCGATTCGCTTCAAGCGCAGGAAGCGTTGAGGAGCCGGGCCGCGTCCTTTGCAAAGTAGGTCACGATCAGGTCCGCTCCTGCCCGTTTGATCGAGAGCAACGATTCCATCATGGCTTGTGTCTCGCCCAGCCACCCGGCGCGGGCCGCCGCCTTGATCATGCTGTATTCCCCGCTGACCTGGTAGGCTGCGATCGGAAGGAGAACCCGCGACCGGGCTGCCGCAATGATGTCCAGGCAGGGCATCGCCGGCTTGACCATGACGATATCGGCTCCTTCCTCTACGTCCAGTTCAATCTCCCGAATCGCTTCACGCGCGTTGGCCAGATCCATCTGGTAGGACTGTCGGTCGCCGAATTTCGGACTCGACTCAGCGGCGTCTCGAAAGGGCGCATAGAAGCACGAGGCGAACTTCGCCGCATAGGCCATGATGGGAAGGTCTGGAAACCCCGCACGGTCCAGCTCACCCCGGATGGCTCCGACCCGCCCATCCATCATATCAGATGGCGCGACAATGTCAGCCCCTGCCTCGGCGTGCGTCCGCGCCACGGCCCGTAGGCACTCGAGCGTTTCATCATTGAGGATGCGGCCATCCTGCACTAGTCCGCAATGCCCGTGGGACGTGTACTCGTCGATGCACACGTCCGTCACCACGAGCAACCCGGGTACCTGGTCTTTGAGTGCCCGGACAGCCTGTTGAACAATGCCGTTTGGATCGTAGGCTGCGGTTCCGCGCTCATCTCTTCGGTCCGGAATCCCGAAGAGGATCACGGCCGGAATCCCGAGCAGTTTGACCTCGGCTGCTTCTTTTACGAGCAGATCCACCGACAACCGGTACTGGCCGGGCATCGAGCTGATCGCGTCCCGCCGATCCCGCCCCCCAGTCACGAAGAATGGAGCAATCAGATCGGGTGTCGACAGCCTTGTTTCCCTGACCATCCGCCGCAAGGGCTCGCTCTGTCGCAATCGTCTCAGTCGCTGACGAGGAAACGCCATCGAGCGTTCTCACTTCCTGGGCAAGTTTGTCAGGAACACGATCAGATCCCGCACGGAGATCATCCCAACCAGCTTGCCCTGGCGTGTGACACCCAGATGTCTCAAGTGTTCGCGCGCCATGAGGTCATTGGCGTCGAGCAGCGTCTTGTTCTCTTCGATGGTCACAATCGGAGCCGACATGAGCTGTTCGATCGCCGTCTTCGCAGCGTCCGCTCCCACCGCCACCAGTCGCCGCACCATATCCGTGTCCGTGACGATGCCAATGATCTCTTTACCTCGCATCACGAACAGGCTGCCGATGTTACGATCGCGCATGACCGCGGCGGCTTGGCGCGCGTCCGTGTCGCGATCCACCATCACAACCTTCTCAATCGGAACCATGAAAGCCTTCACTGGGACCATGCTGTTCTCCTCCGTTCAGATGTGCCGATGTGGCTGGCACTGGAACTCAATGATCCGCACAACCCTCCGCTG
Source organism: Nitrospirota bacterium (assembly GCA_020028195.1). Taxonomy (GTDB): domain Bacteria; phylum Nitrospirota; class Nitrospiria; order Nitrospirales; family Nitrospiraceae; genus NS-7. The sequence goes on along the minus strand of JAHWYE010000051.1, from coordinate 17 downwards.
TGCCGATGACCTGCTCA
>JAHWYE010000255.1 GCA_020028195.1 Nitrospirota bacterium | reverse complement strand
TGGGTGCCGGAGGTCGTGAAAGTCTGCACCGGACCGGTCTATCTGACCTTTGATTGCGACGGGCTCGACGCCTCGTTAGTGCCGGCATTGGGAACCCCGGAGCCGGGAGGGCTCGGCTGGTACGACGCCCTGGCCTTGGTGACAGCCCTGGCGAATGGCCCCGGCATTGTCGGCATGGATGTCAGCGAGATTGCGCCGATCGAAGGATTCGTGGCTCCCCAGTTCGCGGTCGCCCGGCTGATCTATCGCATTCTAGGCCGCGTCGGGGCAGCGAGAAGACGTAAGGCGTGAGGCGTCAGGCGTGAAGAATGATGAAAGAACAGAAAGGAACGCATGGTCAAAAGAAACCTAACTTGAGTCCTGCTGCCCCTCGCCCCTCACCCCTCACGCCTCACGATCAGAAACCCTGCCGCATCAATAAATTCTTTACCCAGCAAGGCCTGTGTTCCAGACGGGAAGCGGACCGACTTGTCGAGGAAGGCCGGATTACGATCAACGGCCGTCTCGCTGTGCTCGGTGATCAGGTCGGCCCGATCGATGTGATCGCTCGGGACGGCGTGGTGATGCCGTGGGGAAACGCACCGGTCTATCTCAAGTTTCATAAGCCGGTCGGGATCACGACAACCAGCGAGCCCGACGTCCCGGGGAATATCATTGCGTCGATCGGCTATCCGGGGCGAATCTTTCCCATCGGCCGGCTCGACAAGGATTCCTCCGGTCTGATTCTGCTGACCAACGATGGAGAGATCGTCAATCAGATCCTGCGGGGGGAACATGGCCATGAGAAAGAGTACCTCGTGCAGCTCAATCGGCCGTTTGACCAGGCCTTTCTCGACCGCATGGGTCGCGGCGTGGCCATCCTCGGCAAGCGCACGAGACCCTGTGTCATCAGCCGGCTCGGGCAGCGGGAATTCCGCGTTGTCCTGACGGAGGGTCGCAACCGGCAGATCCGGCGGATGTGTCAGGCGCTAGGCTACCGGGTGGTCGCGCTGCACCGGATTCGCATCATGCATATCACGGTCCGTGGCTTGCCGGTCGGACGGTGGACGCACCTGTCCGATCAGGAGCGGGCCCAGCTACTCGCGGCCCTTCGCCGCGTTGCGCCCGACAAGAGGCAGCGCTGAAGCGGGAAACAATCCGGATTGGAAGTCACAGGGAACGGCTCAGTCACCGCGGAGGATGGGATCGGCGTTCTCCACCCTAGTCGAAAACGACGGAGCTTCCCTGCGGGTCGGTTGGATGGAGGGTGAATCGGAGGTGGAACCGGGTGAATCAGGGGTTCGTCCCACGAACAGGTTCAGAAACGCGATCAAAAGGCTGCCGACGATCAGCGCAGCGCTGGTTTCTCGGATCGTCCTGGTTCCTTCGTCACGCATGTCTTTCGCGACCTCGGCCACGGTTTCAAGGAGGCGATCCAGGGCCAGACTCACCTGAATCAACTTGGGCCCCGAGTTGTCGGCGGCATACAGCTCGGCCTTGTTCCGCAGCTCCGCGGCTTCTTGCGGTGAGCGGGCTACCCACAATTGGACGAGCAGGCTGACCGTGCGGCTGGCCGCCGAAAAATACTGGTCAAGGCTTTCCCTGACGGCTTGCAAATCTTCCGGCTCGCTCCGGCCGCTGAGCGACACGCGCAGGCTGGCTGCGGCGTATCGGTCAATGGCGTGCTGGATGCGGGCGCGCTGATCCGGCAACGAGGCGGTAATGCGTTCGAAATCCTTCTTCGTCGGAGCCTCCAAGGCCCGGATGATCGTGGTCCGGAACCGCATGATGTCGGCCGAGATGTGGGCGAGGTCCGTAGCGCCCAGGGTGTACTCCGTGTACATGATGCGGAGGTCCTGGTCCACCTGACTGAGGGCACGGGCCCCCATCAGCCCAAGTCCCGCAATCAACAGGCTGATGACGATCTGGCTCCAGGCTGGCCGAACCATCTGGAATCGAAACGGAATTCTCACTGGCCTGTCTCCGCGTGAGGAGCTGTCCGTTGGGGCGTCCGCTGGGGTGCAGAGGCGCCGTCTTCACCGCTTGTCGCTAGTCTATCAGATCGGCAAGGTACAGAGAAGCCCGGCACCTGCGGAGGAGCACTGAGCAGTGCAGGCACGGTCAGTCCAGGACCAGGCGACGATCCACATGGGCTGTGAGGGTCGGGTCGTTGGAAACAAAAATCACCGACCAGGTCTCTTCTTTGGAGCAAAGCCGTCGAAGGATGGTTTCGCGAATGATCGGCACGAGGGCATGCAGGGTCCCGTCGAAGATGAGGATTTGTGGACGACTGACGACCGCCCGCGCGACAAGAATCCTCAGAACTTGACTGGTTGTGAACACCTTTCCTTGGACCCTGACGGGCGTTTTCAGGCCCAGCGGGAGTGCGTCTACTTCTTCCTCCAGTTCAACGAAGCGAAGGGCCCAGAGGATGTCACTGTAGGTGATTGCCGGGCGGCTGAGGGTAATGTTCTCTTCAACGGTCCCAGCGAACAGCGAGAGCTGCGAATCCAGGACAAGACCGCGACAAGTGTTCAGGGAATCCATGTCCAAGTCACGGAGGTCCACCCCGTTGTACCGGATGACCCCGGACGTCGGGGCGGTGAGGCCGGCCAGAACCCTGGCCAGTGTGGATTTGCCGGTGATAGTCTCGGAAAAGATCGCAATTTTCTCGCCGGGAGTGATCTCCAGGTTGAAGTGTTCGAACACCGGCGGCGAGTCAGGGTAGGCAAACGACAGGTCTTTGCAGGTCAGCCTGACCCCGTGAATGGTCGGGTCCGGCAGCGGCACGGTGGAGAGGCCAGAAGTAGTATCCTTGGGAAGCGAGAACAGGAAATCCAACTCGGTCAACGAGGTTAAGAAATAAAACACATGCTCCATCTGCTTGACGACGGAGTCAAAGTTCAGGAGCAGGGTGCCGACAATCACCTCAGCGGCCACCAATTGGCCGAGCGTGAGCTGACCCACCGCCATCAACCATCCAGCAGTGGCGATGAGCCCACTATGCCCGAGGGCCTGCCACCCCACAGAACCCAGGTACTGCCGCATCAAGACAGTGAAGCGAGCCCGCCTCGCCGTGAGATAGGTGTTGACGAGCCGGTCGGTCTTGTTGAGCAGCAGCGGCGTACTGACCGTGGATTTAAAATGGAGTAAATTGTAAGCGATTTCCTGCAGCCAGTAGAGGGTTTCATATTTGGCGTGGGACATGCGCAGCGTTTCTCTGAGGCCCCCGTGGCTGAGCACGAGGACGACGACAGCGAAGCCTCCAAGAAGGACGATGTTGAACGCGAGGAAGTAGGGGTGGTAGAAGACCAAAATAGTCATTCCTACGACGCCGCCGACCACCACGTTAATGATGTCCACCATCAGCGTCGCCATGGCGCGCTGGATCAACACAGCTTCGGTGAAATAGTTCGCGTACTTGGGTCTGAAGCCCTGCGCTTGAAAACGGGGCAGTTGCTGGGCCAGCGCAAGCGCGACCCGCGCGAAGATCCGTCGCTCGAAGATCTCGATGGCGTAAAACTGCAGAGCGCGGAAGGCGCCGACGAAGAGCAGAGTCAGCACCATGATTCCGGCCAGGGTCACAATCATGATCGGTTGGATGGCGAAGGCGAAGGTGTTGACCAGCTCCTGGACTGTTAAGGGAATGATGAGAGAAAA
>JAHWYE010000254.1 GCA_020028195.1 Nitrospirota bacterium | reverse complement strand
TTTTCACCGAGTACCACATGCTTCGCGCCAAGCGCGATGCCTGGGAACTGGCCAGCGCCATGTTCACCACGCTGCTGACGATCGTCACCCTGATCACCCTCCTCGGCATCCTGGCCGCGCCGGGCATCGTGTGGCTGCTTGCGCCCGGTTTCCACGATGACCCAATCAAACTGGCGATGACCACGCTACTGACCAGGATCATGTTCCCGTACTTGTTATTCATCAGCCTGGCGGCGCTGGCCATGGGAGTCCTGAACTCGCTGCGCGCCTTCGCCGCACCGGCCCTGTCGCCGGTCTTTTTCAACGTCTTCATCATCGGCTGCGCGCTGTTTCTTTCTCCAACCTTGCCTGAGCCGATCTTGGGGGTTGCCATCGGCGTCGTCGCCGGCGGCGCAGCACAGTTTGCCATGCAATTACCGGGGCTCAGTCTCAGAGGCATGTTGTTCGGCGTTCGGTTTGAGCCGGGCCATCCAGGCGTGCGGCGCATCGGCGCGCTGATGGTGCCGTCACTGCTCGGGCTATCGGTCACGCAGGTTAATATCACCGTCAGCACGATCCTGGCCTCATTCTTTGCTGGCGGGCCTACCTACCTGTTCTACGGCATGCGACTGATTCAATTTCCGCTCGGCATCTTTGGCGTGGCCCTGGCCACGGCGATCCTGCCGACCCTGTCGGCGCAGGCCGCCAGAGGGGCGCTTGACGAATTGCGTGCCACGCTGGGGTTCGGCCTGCGGATGATCCTGTTCATCATCCTTCCCGCCATGCTGGGCTTGATTCTGCTGCGACAGCCGATCGTGCACCTGTTCTTTGAGCATGGCTCCTTCACGCCAGCGGACACGGCTGCCACGGCCTTGGCCGTGCTCTGCTACGCGGTGGGCCTCTGGGCCTTTGCTGGTGTCCGGATCATCGTCGCGGCCTTCTACTCCCTGCAGGACACCAGGACTCCGGCGCTGGCGGCGGTGGGTGCGGTGTTGGCCAATCTCCTGCTCTCGCTTCTCTTGATGGAATCATTCCAGCACGCAGGGTTGGCCCTGGCCACGGCGTTGGCGGCGATGCTCAACGGCGGAACGCTGGTCGCTGTGCTCAACCGCCGGCTGGGCGGTGTGGATTGGTTTTCTGTTGGGAAATCGGCTGCTCGTGTCCTGGGGGCATCCGTACCGGTCATCCTGGCTTGCCTGTGGGTCAGCGGGCTTGAAGTCTGGACTAGGCCGGAGGAATGGATCGCCAAGACAATCATGCTGGTCGTGGGCATCGGGTTGAGCATCACAGGCTACCTCGGTGCCCATGCCTTGATGCACTCCGAAGAGCTGGATGTGCTCTGGGGGATGGTGAAGCCTCGGCTGAGGAAAGGGAAGGAATAGGGGAAAGGGGGTCAGCATGAATAAGTCACTGACGTTCAAAACTCCGTGGGGCTGGATGGGGATTGCAGCCTCTTCGAGAGGTGCCCGTGCAGGAGTGTGTCGGATTGTCCTGCCCCTTGTCTCGCGCCGCGCGGTGGAAATGGAGTTATCCCGAACGCTTACGCACAGCCCCGCTTCCCTGAATGGTGCGCCTACTCTTGGCGATGCCAGGCCAAAGAACAAAGCGATAGTGTTGAGGGAAGCTCGCGCGCAGTTGGTCGCTTTTCTTAAGGGGAGGCGGCGCGAACTGGACTTTCCGATTGACCTATCTGGAGGGTCGGTATTCCAGCGTCGGGTCTGGCGAGCGATCCTCCGCATCCCCTATGGACGCGTCCGATCATACAAATGGGTGGCGCTGCGAGTCGGCGGAACACGATATGCGCGAGCCGTGGGACACGCGCTGGGCCTCAATCCGGTGCCGCTCATCGTCCCGTGTCATCGGGTCGTCGCCCACGACGCCTCCTTGGGTGGCTTTACCGGCGGACTCAGGACCAAGCGGAGATTGCTCCAGCTTGAGGGAACGCTGCTGCAGCTTAGTCGTAATGTCTGAAAGTCGAAAAATCCTCGAGTCTGAGACGTGAAGACTTTCAGACTTTTGACATTGCGACATTCCCAGTGACGTTATGAAAGCAGTGCTCCAGCGAGTGACGCGCGCCTCAGTGAAGGTGGACGGTCAAGTCCTGGGCGAGATCGCTGGTGGCTTGCTAATATTGCTTGGTGTGGCCAAAGGGGACGGGGAGGCGGATGTCCACTATATGCTGGAGAAGATTCCGGGCCTGCGGATCTTCAGCGATGAGCAGGGCAAGATGAACCGGTCCATCACCGAGCTTGCCGGTGAAGGTAGCGGTGCTGTGCTCGTCGTGTCGCAATTCACGCTTCTGGGTGACACGGACAGGGGACGCCGACCCGGCTTCGACCAGGCCGCGACTCCGGATGTGGCCCGCACGCTCTATGAGCAGGTAGTCGCTGGCCTCAAACAGCGTGGGCTCGCCGTGGAGACCGGCCTGTTCGGCGCTTACATGACAGTCTCTGTCGAGAATGACGGGCCTGTGACCTTTATCCTGGACAGCCGAGACAGGTGATACCCTTGCATTAACCACCCCCAGCGTGGTCGCAGCCTTGGGACGATTTGCCAGAAATCGGATTGGCTGGCATACTAGACAGTAGGTATGGGGAGGTGGACATGGTGACTCGGATCCCTGAGCATCATCCACTGCGCCGACTGTTCGGCGCCTTGACCGAAAAGAGTTTCGCTCAGCATTTGGGGTGGCCCGACCTCAATGTGACTCAGTATGTCTCCAATCTGCTCGTGGACTTCACGCATACCGACCAGCTCTATCAGATTCGCAACAAGCAGGGAGAACGGGTCGACACGGTGGTGGATATGCTGTTCGAATCGGAGGTGCTGCTCGAGGCGCAGTCGATTGATCGAGAACGGGAAGTCCATCGTCACATCGGCGACTTTACCCTGTTCATGGCCGGGCTGTTCCCGGAGTACCTGCGGCGGTTGAAGTCCGCGAGCATGATTTACCATCAGGATTTCCTGGTAGATTATGTGAAGACCGGCAAACGCTCCTATGGCATCGTCGCGCAGATTCGGGACGAAGCGTTCAGTGCCGATACGCCCCTATTCCGCAAGCTGTCCGAGAATTTCGAGCTGTGCGTCACTGGGCTTGGCTTTGTTCGCTCCGACCTGGATCGCATGCAGGACCCGACCTACCAGAAAGCCAAAGACATCCTTCTGAATTGAAACGCTCCCATCCCTTCATTCTCGCCCACGGAGGCGCTGGCAGACGCGCGATGACCGCGACGCAGCAGGCCTGTCTGGCCGCTGCGCTGGTCGCCGGGCATGAGGTGCTTCGTCACGGTGCCTCCTCGGTTGAAGCTGTGGAGCAGACCATTCGGGTTCTTGAGTCGTCCGGGCTCTTCAATGCTGGGATCGGCTCTCGACTCCAACTGGACGGCGTGCGGCGGATGGATGCCTCCATCATGGAAGGACGTGGCCTTCGGGCCGGGGCGGTCGCGGCGATCGAACAAATTTGCCACCCGATCACCGCGGCCAGGCTGGTGATGGAAGAGACGGAGCACGTCCTGTTAGTCGGCGAGCCAGCCACACGCTTTGCCCGTTACTTCAAGCTCAAGCTGGATCGTCAACCGATTCCCAGACGCGTCTCATTCAAGGCCGTTCGTCCGCAGCAGGCATCAGGCCCAACGCAGAAAACGCTGGACCTGTATCGCG
>JAHWYE010000253.1 GCA_020028195.1 Nitrospirota bacterium | reverse complement strand
GAGCGTTGGTTGGACTCGGCAGGCTGACTTCGGACGGACCTTGCCTTCCGAGACGGAGGAGAGGTTCGCGAGCCTCTCCTCCGGCAGGGAAAACGGGAGAGTGGGAGGCATGAGCGTATCTAGAGTCTAGAGCCGGGAGATTTCACGCTGATCCATCGCCTTTGCCACTGCGGCTTTGAGTTTCTCGCCTTCAACCGGTTTCACCAGGTAGTCCACGACCCCATCATTCAAGAATGAGGTGGCCATATTGACATCAGGAAATCCCGTCAGCACGACCACAGGAACCCTGGGGTATTCTTTCCTGAAGTAGGCGATCGCTTCCACTCCGTTGATCTTGGGCATGCGAATATCGCAAATAATGACATCGAGCATGAGTCGATTCTCCCCGGTGTTGATGACCTCAATCGCCTTCTGGCCATCCTCAGCCTCGACAACATCATAACCGGCTTTCTGAAGTGTCATGCGCACGACTTTTCTGATGTCTGGTTCGTCATCCACGATCATGACACGACCGTTTCCTGTGCTGGCTCCAAACAAGAAATCTGACGTGTATTCTGCCATGGGATCCTCCCCGGTTAGAGTTGAGTGCTGGCCTCAACTGCGACTGTGATGGCGAATTGCTCAACCGGTATCTTAGTACAGCAAGAGCGATGCCAACAAGTGGGACAGTGGGAACGTGCGACATTCGTGGATTCCTGAGAAATCCTGACACCGTGTGATGGAACGTGACTGGGCAAGCTGGTGGAAAGCAACCATTTGAATGATGAAAAGCACCAGGGCCTATCTTGATCGAGAGCATGTCTGATTGCTGGCTCGACCCTCTGTGAAAGGTGTCAACAGGAGACACGCCTAAGGTTCTGGATCGCAATCTGGACGTTCCGGAGAAAGCCGCGATGCTTGGCACGTCGGAGGGGACTCCGGCGGAAGGTGGTGGTAAACGCTCGTTCACTCAGCTCGGACAGCGCGGTCAGATGAGGGGCCAATGTCAGGGTGGAGGGCTGGAAAGCCGGCTCGTCGGTGGCTGTAGCCTGCGCATTGTAGGGGCAAATGTCCAGGCAGTCGTCGCAGCCAAAGATCCGGTTGCCCAGTTTGTGAGCCAGTTCTTCAGGGATTTCATCCTCAGGCCGATGAAGCTCGATGGTCAAGTAGGAGATGCACTTGTTGGCGTCCACTACATAAGGCTCTGTGATTGCACCGGTTGGGCAGGCCTTGAGGCACAGCATGCAGGACCCGCAGAGATCGGTGCCTGGTTCATCTGGCTCCAGGTCGATCGTCGTGAGGATCTCTCCCAGGAGCAACCAGGAGCCGTATCGGGGAGAGACCAGGTTCGAGTGCTTGCCGATCCACCCCAGACCGGCCTGCTGAGCCCAAGCCTTCTCCATGACTGGACCTGTGTCCACGTACCAGCGGGTCACGGCGCCAGGGGCCAGGGTTCTAATCCGCCCTTCCAACTGTTCAAGTCGTTGCTTGAGGGCCTCATGGTAGTCCTCTCCCCACGCGTACCGAGCGATGCGGCCGTAACCAGGACGCTCATCCGCTCGATGAGGCGTGTAGTAGTTCATCCCTAGCGAGATCACGGACCGGCAGCCTGAAAGAACCTGCTGTGGGTCAGCTCGCCGCGCAGCATCGCGTTCCATCCAGGTCATCGTACCGTGGTAGCCCCTCTGGAGCCATTCCAGAAGACGGCGATGGAGGAATTGGGGGAGTGGGGTTGCTGCGTCTTCAGATTCCGCCGCAACGCGGCTGATCCCGACGGCATCAAAGCCGAGCCCATGCGCTTCCTGTTTGATCGCGTCAGAGAGCGTCATGGCTACTTTCCATGGGAGCAATCGAACATCACGCCGAAGCGAGCGGAGCAGTGCTCCGAGGCGCATCGCCCACAGGTGCCGGTGATGCGGGTCTTCCAGTCGGTTTCCTTCTCATAGAACCGGCAGGTGGTGGCGCCCCCTTTGGAGATGTTGCTCCAGGGGCGGGTGGTCCCGGGGAAATGGGCCACGACGCAGCCCTTCGGAACCGGGACGCTGCAGCTTTGTTTGGCTTCGCCTTTGGCCATGCCGAAATTACAGGAGAATTCCGTGGTGGCGGTTGAGTCACTAAGCGGCTGGGCCGCAGCGAGCTTGAGCAGGACCAAGCCCAGCACGAGACCCAGCATCACGGCGGGCGCCCCGAGTGTTATAAGGAGTCGCGTTGCCATAGGATCGGCGCATCGTACCACAGTCCTGCGGCTTGCGGCGAAATGGAGGTGGAGGGTAGAATCGGACGCCATGGACAAACGTGAGATTGCCAAAGTCTTAGAAGAGATCGGTCTTCTGCTCGAACTCAAAGGCGAGAATCCGTTCAAGAGCAACGCCTATTACAACGCGGCCCGCACGATTGAGTCGCTGACCGAGGATATGGCCGAGCTGGTCGCCTCCGGTCGTATCAGGGATCTCAAGGGAATCGGACCGGCGCTGGCTGAGAAGCTGGCGGAACTGGTCGGGACCGGACGGCTGGCCTACTACGAGGAGCTCAAGCAGAGCGTTCCACCAGGGCTCCTGGAGATGACCGCGATTCCAGGCATGGGCCCCAAGAAGATTGCGGCAGTGTGGGAGAAGCTGGGCATCACGACGATTGGAGAATTGGAATACGCCTGCGTCGAGAACCGTCTTGTCAGCTTGCCGGGCTTCGGTCAGAAGACGCAGGATAAAATCCGACAGGGCATCCAGCAATTGAAGCGGCGTCGAGGATTCCACCTCTATGCCACCGTCATCGGAGAGGCTGAGCGGATTGTCGAGGTAATCAGGCACTCGGCTGGGGTGGGGCGCGTGGAGTTGGTGGGCGAGCTGCGGCGGCGCCTGGAAGTGGTCCAGATCATCTCGGTATTGGTCAGCGCGGATCGGCTCCAGTCCGTTCTGGACGGCCTCCGGCAACTTGAAGGACTCTGGGAGGTGACCAGGACAGGGGATAGGATCATCGGGAAATCACCCTCGGGGATTCCAGTGAGCGTGGTCATGTCGGAACACCTGACCGCACATGCCCTATGCGCCGCCACGGGAAGCCAGGAGCATCTGAATGCCTTGGCGGCTCGGGCTTCTCGCATGCAGGTTCCGTGGACTCTGACTTCGGAGGTTGGTGGGCAGCTGGCCCCCAAGGCCGATTCGGAGGAAGCCCTGTACGCCACATTGGGTCTCCCGTTCATCGAGCCGGAGTTGCGCGAAGGGTTTGGGGAAATTGAAGCGGCGGAAGCAGGCCGCCTGAAGCCGTTGGTGGAAGCCCGACAGATCCAGGGCATCTTCCACAATCACACCACCTACAGCGATGGGTCAGCCAGCCTGGATGACATGGTGGCAGCAGCCAAAGCGCTTGGCTACCGCTACATCGGCATCTCGGACCATAGTCAGTCGGCCTTTTATGCCAATGGTCTCAAGGAAGACCGCATCCGCGAGCAGCATGCGGCGATTGACGCGCTCAGAGATCGTACCTCAGGCATTGCGATTTTCAAAGGCATTGAGGCGGACATTCTCGCTGACGGCTCGATGGACTATTCTGATGACGTATTGGCGAAGTTTGATTTTGTGATTGCTTCAGTTCACAGCCGGTTCAACTTACCGGAGGAAGAGCAGACGGCGCGCGTCATTCGGGCGCTAGCCAATCCCTATGTTACG
>JAHWYE010000050.1 GCA_020028195.1 Nitrospirota bacterium | reverse complement strand
ACCGGCGGATCACTGATCCGTTGCTTCACCTCGAACCGGTGATGGCAACTGTCGCAGAGGTATTCGTAAATCGGCACGTGCTTCCTTACCCCTCACAGCAGGATCTTCATTGATCCCGCCAACGTCTCTACTTATTCATAACACAGCCTGAGCGAAAATCAAGCGTGGGCAGCCTTTCACAGCCCACCACCAGCCCCCGACGGGAGCCCCGGCCACACTGCCGACCACCTCGCGTGCGCCTCTGCCCACATGGGGACAGACTGCACGGGATGAATATCGGGCTGGAGTTCGTCCGCTCAGGTCAGTTGGCGAAGTGCGGCTTCCATCCGATCCAAGCCCCGCGCAATTACTTCGATGCCGGTCGCATAGGACAGACGGAGGTGAGATGAGCTGCCGAACGGCTCGCCCGGCACGACGGCAACCCGCGCCTCGGTGAGGAGATACGCGGCCAACTCCGCGGCGGAGGTGATGGGACCACGCTGATGTCGGCGAGTGAAGACGCCAGCTATATTGGGGAATGCGTAGAAGGCACCGGACGGCATGCGACAACTGACGCCGGGCATCTTGTTCAGCCGTTCCACCATGAGACGGCGCCGGCGATCGAATTCGACGACCATGCGTTGGGTAAAGGCCCCGCCGCCCTGAAGGGCCGCGACGGCCGCCTTCTGAGAAATTGAGGAGGGATTCGACGTGCTTTGGCTCTGAATGTTCGCCATCGCGGTGATGAGATCCTTCGGCCCCGCCGCATAGCCGATCCGCCACCCCGTCATCGCGTAGGCTTTTGACACGCCGTTGACCACCACGGTGCGTGCGGCTACGTCTGGGCCCAAGGTCGCAATACTCCAATGCCGCGCTCCGTCATAGAGAATCTTCTCATAAATCTCGTCCGAGATGATGACCAGGTCATGCCGGAGCGCCACATCTGCGATGCCCTCCAGCGTCGCGCGATCATAGGTCGCGCCGGTGGGATTGCCGGGGCTGTTCACGATCATGGCCTTCGTCCTGGGCGTGACGCAGGCTTCCAGCCCTGTGTGGCTGACGGCGTACCCGTCCGCTTCGCTCGTGTGCAGCAGCACAGGCGTCGCATCATTGAGCAACACTTGATCCCGGTACGACACCCAGAACGGCGCCGGAATAATCACTTCGTCGCCGGCTTCCAATAGCGCCTCGGCGAGATTGTACAGGGAATGCTTCGCGCCGCAGGACACGAGGATCTGGGACGTGTCATAGCGCAATCCCTGTTCGACGGCCAGCTTCTCGGCAATGGCGCGTTTGAGCTCCTCAATGCCGGCGGAAGCGGTGTATTTGGTAAATCCGGACCGGATAGCGGCTTCTGCGGCCGCTTTGACGGACTCCGGCGTGTCCCAGTCCGGCTCGCCCGAGGCGAAATCAATGATATCGATGCCCTGCGCCACCATCGCTTTCGCAGTGGCGGCGATGCTGAGGGTAGGGGAGGGGACAATGCGTCCTGCGCGGGCCGCCAGCTTCATGGGCTCTGCCTCCGCAGCCGTTGGCAGAGGCGGGTCGCCACCTCAGGATGGAGAAAGTCGGTGACTGGTCCTTCCAGCCGCGCGACTTCTTTGATGATACTGGAGGTCAGATATGAGTACTCTTCGCTCGGCATCAAGAACACCGTTTCGATGGTGTCATCCAGTTTGCGATTTAACAGGGCCATCTGGAACTCATATTCAAAGTCGGAGATGGCGCGTAACCCTCGAATCACCGCCTGCGCGCCGCATTGTTTGACGTACTGTACCAGGAGTCCGTCGAACGCCGCGACCTCAACCCGCGCCAGGTCCTTGGTCACCAGCCGTACCATCTCCACCCGCTCCGTTAAGTCAAACAGCGGATGCTTGCTGGGGCTCGGCGCCGCCACCGCGACGATGACCTTGTCGAAGAGCCGCAGGCTTCGCCTGATGATGTCGGTATGGCCGTGGGTGATGGGATCGAATGTGCCGGGGTACACCCCTATTTTCATGGGGAGTGGGCCCCATCCGTAGTCAACCCGAAGACCGACAAGGTGGTGTCCCCATAGCGATATTGGCGGAGCAACAACAGGCGGGTCACGCGAGGCGGGACCATCACTTTGGTGAAATGTTCAAGAACAACAACAGAATCGCGCGTGATGATAGCATCGCTCGCCAGCGATGGCAAGAGTTTCTCCCCCTCGTCGGTATGGTAGGGTGGGTCGGCAAACACGATGTCGTAGCGACCACCCCACAGGCCCGCCTGTTCAAGGAAACCGGCCACGCGACAGGTATGGATGTCTGCCATCGAGGTGAGGCCGCAGCGATTGAGGTTGGCTCGCAAGATCCGCAGGGACCTTGGGTTCGACTCCACGAACGTCACTCGCTGGGCGCCGCGGCTGAGGGCTTCGATGCCGACGGCTCCGGTCCCGGCATAGAGATCCAACAGACGCGCCCCCACGATGCGAGTCCCCAGGATCGAAAACAGCGCTTCTCGCACTCGGTCAGGAGTCGGACGCAGGTCGAGACCCTGGGGTCTCATGAGCCGACGCCCTTTTTGGGATCCCGCAATTACACGCATGGCCCCTGTCCCCCGTGCAGGGGCCGACTGTACCACACCATTTTTTCGGCGGTCAAGGCAAGAGGGGCGGCAAGAGCTGCGTCAGCTTACTGGCGTGACTTCCTTTGACGGGTATTGAACTGGTTCGCTATAATACGCCCCCCTCTGGGTGTCACAGCCAGGGAGGTCGCCTGCAACTAGGGGTGAGGATGATGATGGGCGCAGGGGTGGAGGACGCCTGAGACGGATGGCACACAGGATGTGGCTGAGCGGAGACTACCGAGCGGCTACCGGTTGGATCTCGCGCGCGGCAAGACTCTTCTTCCGGTTCATGGAAATGGTCCGGTCGATGATCGACCCACAGTTAATGCATTTCCAGGCATAGAAGATGAGGAAAAAGTCGGAGAACCGCTCCAACATCATAAGCCCTTTGCATCTCGGACATTCCATGTCACCCTCCCGGATAGCAGCGTGAAGCCGCTGCCAGATGGAGCAAATACTGGGCCAGAGATGCAATGTACATAATATCAACTTGTTATGAATTCTCACGTACAGGAAGAGCGAGACGCTTAACAGCCTGAACGTTACAAAATCGTCCTTTCGCGGATAATTCTGCCCACAAGGACGCACGTGCCTAAGCCAGCAAGAGCCAGCGGAATCAAGCGGTGGCCCGAGAGCGAACGCCCTCGCGAACGTCTCTTTCGAGAAGGCCCCGAAGCCCTCTCGGATGCCCAGCTCCTCGCGATCCTGTTGCGGGTAGGTCGTCAGGACAACTCTGCCGTGCAGGTCGCCATGGAACTCCTCCAGCAGTTGGAGGGCCTGCAGGGACTCTCCAACCGAGGGTTGGATGAATTGTGTCAGGTACCAGGCATCGGGCTCGCGAAGGCGGCGCAACTCAAGGCAGCCCTTGAACTGGGGAAGCGCGCGTTGGCGACGCCGCTCTCGACCGGAATGCGGATCAGCTCCAGCGCCGATCTCTTTCACCATTATTATCCGCGTCTCCGTGACCTCCGCCATGAAGTCTTCAAGATCGTCCTGCTGGACGCAAAACACACCATCATCCGCGATGCCACGGTCTCAGAAGGCAGCCTCACGCTCAGCATCGTGCACCCCCGTGAGGTCTTCAACCTGGCGGTCCGCGAGTCTGCTGCTGCTGTGATCTTGTTGCACAACCACCCCAGCGGCGATCCGCAGCCCAGCCCTGAAGATCGGGCGTTGACCGCGCGGCTGGTGGCGGCAGGGGACGTGTTGGGGATCCGAGTCCTCGACCATCTCGTCACGGGTGATAAGCGTTACATCAGCTTTGCGGACCAGGGCTGGCTGGGGAGCATGACGACAGCGCCATAGCTTGCTTGCTCCGGGCACCGTCACCATCGATTGCGGAAGGTCAGTGACAATGTCCTCTCTCAGTCGCCGCTCGATTGGCTGGCTTTCGACCAACAGGCTGTGGCTCATCGCTGGCCTTGTCATCGGGGGCATCCTGATCGCCGCGGGGGAGTCGGGCTCCGCCACTGAACCAGAACACGACCTGATGCCTCCCCTTGGAAAGGGCGTGTTCGTCGTCGCCAGCCCCAACCTGACGGATCCGAACTTCCGGCAAGCCGTGGTCCTGATCTGCGAGTTCAGTCCAGAAGGAACGTTGGGGCTCATCGTCAACCGACCGACGAACGTCCCTCTGTCCGAAGCATTGCCCCAGATCGCCGCACTCAAGGACACCTCGCACGTCTTGTTTGCAGGCGGCCCGGTTCAACCGAATGGGATTCTCATGCTGTTCCGGGTCCGCCAGGAACCGCTTGGGTCGCGCCGCGTGTTCGAGGAAGTGTACCTGGGAGGAAACACGCAGACCCTGGAACGCGTGCTGACCCATCCAGAGCCGACCGAGACCTTCCGCGCCTTCGCGGGATACGCCGGCTGGGCCCCCGGTCAACTGGAGTTTGAGATGGCGTTAGGCTCGTGGGCCACTGTTCAGGCCGATGCCAGAAGCATCTTTGAGAAAGAGGCAGTCAATCTCTGGTCGGACATGCTGAGAGGGCTCAGCGTTCCGCGTGTAATCCATTCACGCGTGGTCCCTGGTGAATAGGCCGTTGACACCCCCCCAGCCGCAACCTAGGATAGGGTCATGATGAGGAGACCACTATGAAAGAACCACGGGCCGATACGATCCGAAACATCGCCGTCGTTTCCTATACCGGAGCGGGGAAAACCTCTCTGACCGAAGCTCTCCTCTACACCGCCGGCGTCATTCCCGCCATGGGGTCCGTCATGAATGGGAACACCCTGTCTGACTTTGAACCGGAAGAGGCGCATCGCAAGATTTCCGTCAGCTCGTCGGTCCTGCATTTCGACTGGAAAGACACGACCTTCAATCTAGTGGATACTCCCGGCGCCCTGAGTTTTCTCGGAGAGGCCCAAACGGTCCTCCGTGCGGTGGACGGCGTGTTGATTGTCCTGGGCGCGTCCTCCGGGGTGAGAACGGAACTCGAGAAAATCTGGAGCACGATTCAAGAACTGCAGATACCCTGCGTCCTGTTCGTGAACGAGCTGGACAAGGAGCGGACTGCGTGGGAGTCGGTGCTGGCGGAGTGTGAGAAGGCCCTCGAGTTCAAAGGACTGTCCGTCACGATTCCGATCGGCGCGGAATCGCGTCTGGAGGGAGTCGTGGACATCACCACGGGCCTGGCGTACCGGTCGTCTAAGGACAGCAACAAAATTCAACAAGGCAGCGTGCCGGCCGAACTCGCAGGCGCGGCGGCGGAGGCCAGGAAGAAGCTAGTTGAGGGCGTGGCTGAAGCGGATGATCGACTGGTGGAGCAGTACCTCACAGCGGGCGACCTGACCGCCGAGGAGATCGTCCAAGGCCTGAAAAGTGGCACCGCCTCTAGAACCTTCGTTCCGGTCCTCTGCGGCTCCGCTGCGCGGAACATCGGCACCTGGCCTCTGTTGGAAGCACTCGCGTCCTATCTCCCATCACCCGGAAAGAGAGCGATGCTCCGCCCATTCGTGGGTGTCCATCCGCACACGGGGGAATCGGTGACGCGCCAACCCGCCCCATCGGACCCCTTTTCAGCCTTCGTCTTTAAAACCATCATTGATCCCTTCATGGGCCGCCTGACCTATACTCGGGTCTTGTCGGGCACGTTGGACGCGGACGCAGCTTTCTTTAACTCAACTCGGAAGACCAAGGAAAGGGGCGGGCACCTCTTTTACATTCTCGGAAAGAAATACACACCCGTGCAGACCGTCAGCGCCGGCGACGTGGCCGCGATCGGGAAGCTGAAGGACACGCAGACTGGAGACACCCTCTGTGATGATCACCATCCTGTGCACTATCCTGCGGTTCATCTGGCGAAACCCGTCATGTCGTTTGCCATCGAGCCAAAGTCCAAGGCCGATGTCGAGAAGGTCAGCCTCGGCTTGCACAAACTCGTTGAAGAAGACCCGACGTTGGAGTTCGTGCGGAACCAGGAAACGAAAGAAATGATCCTCAGCGGGATGGGGCAGTTGCACATCGATGTGACGTTTGAAAAGCTTCGCCGCAAATACGGGGCCGAGGTGAGCATCCACACCCCTAAAGTGCCCTATAAAGAAACCATACGCAAGATGGCGCAGGCACAAGGGAAATACAAGAAACAGACAGGGGGACACGGACAGTACGGAGACTGTTGGCTCCAGCTCGATCCCTTACCGAGAGGCAAAGGGTTTGAGTTCGACAACAAGATCGTCGGCGGAGCCATTCCACGGAATTTCATCCCGGCTGTGGAAAAAGGGGTCGTGGAAGCCATGCAGGAAGGCATTTTGGCACGATTTCCGGTCGTGGACTTCCGAGCCACGGTCTATGACGGGTCTTACCACACGGTGGACTCCTCAGAAATGTCGTTCAAGATCGCGGGGTCGATGGGGTTCAAGAAAGCGATGGAAGCCGCTCATCCGGTGCTCTTGGAACCGATCATGAGCGTCGAAGTGGTGACCCCGGATGAGACTGTGGGTTCGGTCATCGGTGATCTGAACGCGCGGCGAGGCCGAATTCTGAATGTGACCGGCAGGGGCCATTCCCAGTCGATCAAGGCGGTGGTGCCCCTCGCCGAGATGCTGAAGTATGCGCCGTCCTTGAACTCGATTACGGGTGGACGCGGCAGTTATGCGATGGAGTTTTCCACCTATGAGGAAGTCCCGCGCGAGCTGGCCGCTCGGATCGTCGAGGAGCACAGGGCTGCCAAGCAGGCAGTGGCCCAGTAACTGCCCCCTTACTTCTCGGTCGTTTTCAACACCACGTAAAAGGCGCGGTTCTCGCGCACCACGCGGAGCAAGAGGGTCTCCCCGCGCTTGACCCGCGACACCGCCGCTGAGAACTCACTCACAGAGGCGACTTCGCCGCGGTTGACCTCTTTGATGAGATCGCCTTCCCGGAGTCCTTCCACTTGCGCGAGGCTCCCTTGCTCCACCTTGGCGATCAATACCCCTTTGGTGTCTTTGAGCTTGAACTTCTCGGCGAGCTCGGCACTGAGGTCCTGGACATCGATCCCCAGCTTCGCCTCCGCGCGCGAAGGGGGAACCGCCGCAACGATCGCGCTCTCGCGCCGCTCGCTCAACGAGACTCCAAGCGTGAGCCGCTTCCCATCCCGGACCACCTCAATGTCGGTCGTCGCCCCTGGCGTCAAGCCAGCGATCAGGCGGGAAAGTCTATTGGGAGTATCCACCGGCTTGCCATCAACCTTGGTGATGATATCGCCGGGTTTGACCCCAGCGCGAGCCGCCGGGTCATTCTCAAACACCTCGTTGACCAACACCCCTTCACCTTCAGTGACCCCAAACTTGGCGGCGAGATCCGCCGTCACCGGCTGAATGCCTACGCCCAGCCACCCCCGGACTACCTTCCCCCGCGCCAGCAGTTGCTGAATGACTTGCTTCGCCATGTTCGAGGGAATCGCAAAGCCGATCCCCTGGGCAAAATTGATGATCGCCGTATTGATGCCAATCACTTCGCCCTGCAAGTTGAACAGCGGACCTCCGGAGTTCCCCGGATTGATGGACGCATCTGTCTGGATGAAATTTTCGTAGCGCGACAGGTTGATGTTTTCCCGACCGATCCCGCTCACCACGCCTAAGGTCACGGTCCGGTCCAGGCCGAACGGATTGCCCACCGCCAGCACCCACTGACCGACCTTTACGATACTCGAGTCTCCGAAACTGACGCTGGGCAGTGGCCGATCACTGGTGACCTTTAACAACGCCAGGTCTGTATCAGGATCCTTCCCTATGACCTGAGCAATATACTTCGTCCGATCTGAGAGGCGTACCTCCACTTCGTTGGCCTCTCCCACAACGTGGTTATTGGTGACGATGTGTCCGTCCGCATCGATGATCACCCCGGAGCCAGAGCCCGGGGTATTGGGGAGCCGCTCACCCGGCGCGTCTTTTGAGCGGCCGGGCCCCTGAACGGGGAAGATATTGACCACCGAGGGCTTGGCCCGTTCAGCCAAGTCTGTAATGACCGTTTGGATCTCTTCGAGCAGGCGGAGGCCGCTGGACTCCGCAGAGACCAAAGCCACGCTCCCACCGGTCGATAGCGGAACGGGGAGTGTGCCGACCGAGGCGATGAGGACCGATGCGAGGATGAACTTCACTCTGATCACTCCACCCACAAGGTCCTCCGCGGTTACAGACCGACCGGCTTGCTCGCCCCGAGACCCGTTGCTCCTGGAATGCAACGGGCGCGCCCTCACGCCGTTCTGATGGATAGTTGCTCCGCAAAACACTGGAGAAGCTGCCTCACTTCGACCCCTGGGCCAACGACCACGACAAGGTCGCCCGATCGGAGCACCAGGGTGTCGGTCAGGGGCAGCAGGGCTGGACCCCGCAACACCGCCGCCACGCGAGTCGTTGGGGCCAGCCCCAGTTGACTGATCGATCGGCCCATGGCCCACGAGCCCTGGGCGACATGGACCCGTTCAATCGTGGCGGACCGCGTGGATAAATCCTGCTGAAGTTGGAGCAAATCCTCACGCATTGCTTCAACTTCCAGTTCTCGAATTAGCGCATCAACCTGCGCCAACTCCTTCTTCAGCAGGCGTACCTGCGAGGTCGCCGCTGAGAGCAGGCCCGCAGCTTCCTGCCGGTCCAGGGCGTTCTCATGCCGCTTCAGGTCTCCAGCGGAAGACACGAGGGGAAAGAACTGGGCCCCGAACGACCGATGACTGGCATGTATTCTGTGAGATATGTATGAAGCTTGCCAATGGAGCTTGAGGAGCTGCACCTTCCGGTTGACACGCTCGGAAACTGCCAGGACGGTCTCTCGAAGAACTGCCAGGTTAAGGGTGAGTTCCTTGCGGATCCGGCTCAACAGCTCGGCAGTCATGCTGAAAACCCTCGTATAACAATTGAGTGTCGGATAAGCTCCAT
>JAHWYE010000049.1 GCA_020028195.1 Nitrospirota bacterium | reverse complement strand
GGTCGAAACCATCCGTCGACTGAAAGACGGCACTGTAGTCCCTCATCCGCAAGATCATTCTCAGGCGACGCCGGCTCCTCTCCTCAAGAAAGAGGACGGACTCATCGACTGGAAACTCACGGCGGTCGAGATCGGGAACAGGGTGCGTGGTCTGTCCCCCTGGCCTGGGGCCTATACCTATGCAGGGGATGATCGGTGGATCATCTGGCGAGCAGCCCCGGCCGGCCCGCCGCCTAGCGGGGTAATTCCGGGCACTGTCGTCGAAGCACGCAAGGAAGGAATCCTTGTCGCGACGGGAAACGGGCTGCTGGCCATTACAGAGATCCAGCCGGTCAACAGCCGTCGGATGAGCATCGCCCAGTACCTGGCTGGACATACGCTGTCCCCAGGACTGGTCCTCGGCGCTGGCCCAAGCCCGAGCAACGGGGGCTGAGTGATGAGTCCTCAGTCCTCATCGCTCCGCTCTTCTCGTCTACGGCCTGGTACGAGAAGGGTAGCACTTGAAACCCTGTTGGCCATCGAGCGCGAGGAAATGTTTGCCGATGACGCATTGGATCGCAGCCTCAGCCGTGCCGGCCTGGACGTTCGTGATCGAGCGCTGACATTCGAGCTCGTATACGGAGTGCTCCGTCACAGGGCCACCCTCGACTGGCGGCTCGATCATGTGGCGGATCGAGGGATCGCTCGGCTTCCCTCGTTGGTGAGGATGGCACTCCGCCTCGGTGCCTACCAGCTGCTATATTTGGGAAAGATTCCGCCCTCAGCGGCCGTGAACGAATCGGTCAAACTCGTTCAGTTGGGCAAGCAGAGACCATCGCAGGACTGGACCGGCTTCGTGAACGCTGTGCTCCGCTCGCTGATCCGGGAGCCGGCACCCCCCTGGCCTGATCCAGCGGAAGATCCGGTGTCTGCGTTGTCCGTCCGATATTCCTGCCCGACATGGCTGACCCAGCGGTGGCTTCATCGTTTTGGCTTCGCTACCTCCGAGTCGCTCTGTCGCGCAGCGATCACCATTCCGCCGCTGACCATCCGAACCAATACTCTCCGCCTCACGCGCGACGCGCTGGAGACTGATCTGGTCCGGGCGGGGTACCAGGTCAGGCCCACGACGGTCAGTCCTGTCGGCCTTATTCTGGAGAAGTGCGGGCCGGTCACAGAAATTCCACAGTTCCGGGCCGGTGCCTTTTACGTAGAGGACGAAGCAGGGCAGTTGGTCCCTCTCATCCTGGGTCCTCAGCCTGGAGAGCGGGTACTGGACGCCTGCGCTGCCCCGGGTGGAAAAGCGACTCATCTGGCAGCGCTGATGCAGAACCGTGGCGAGATTGTGGCAATTGATCGAAGCCCGAAGCGCCTCCATTTGCTCGAGGAAAATTGTCGGCGGCTTGGCATCCGGATTATCACCTCGGTGACGGCTGATCTGACACAGGACCTTAGGGAAGAAAGAAAGGTGGGGAGAGGACTTTTTCGCCAACCATTCGATCGCATCCTGCTGGATGCCCCTTGTAGCGGGCTAGGCGTGCTGCGGAGACATCCGGAGGGCAAATGGCAAAAGGGTGAGGGTCTTCTCGCGCGGCATCAGGCCACTCAGATCCAGATGCTGGAGCAGGTGAGCCGCCTCTTGCGACCTGGCGGGGTGTTAGTCTATAGTAGCTGTTCGACCGAGCAAGTCGAAAATGAGGATGTGATCGAGCAGTTCTGTAAAGCCCACGCAGAGTTCCGTCGCGAGCCCGTCTCGTCCTGGCTGCCGCCAACGGCCCGTGTTCTTCTGAATACCCAAGGGGATCTCTCGACCATGTTCTCTCCTTACCCCATGGACGCATTTTTTGCCGCTCGGCTCCGAAAGGCCACTGCTGTATGACTCGCCGGAGCGTCCTCATCGCCCCGTCCATCCTTTCGGCAGACTTTGCCCGCCTTGCGGAGGAAGTCGCGCGAGTCGAGGCAGGGGGGGCCGATCTGCTCCACATTGATGTAATGGATGGGCATTTCGTTCCCAACCTGACGGTTGGTCCGCCGATCGTGGAGGCTCTCCGCAAGGTGACAAAGCTGCCGCTCGACGTGCACCTGATGATGACAAATCCGGATTCGTTTATTCCGGAATTTGCAGAAGCGGGGGCTGACTATTTAACGGTCCACGTAGAGACTTGTCCGCACCTGCATCGGACCGTCCAATCGGTCAAAGAGCGTGGCGTCAAGGCGGGAGTGACCCTCAATCCGGCCACTTCCCTTAGCTCGGTTGAGGAAATCATCCCTGACGCGGATCTCCTGCTCGTGATGTCCGTGAACCCCGGCTTCGGGGGGCAGCATTTTATCGAGTCCGTTCTCGAGAAAATTTCTCGAGCCCGACAGCTCATTGACCGGACCGGGAGCCGCGCTGCACTGGAGGTGGATGGCGGTGTCAAGGTAGAGAATGCCGCGCGCATTATCCAGGCCGGAGCAGATATCTTGGTCTCCGGGTCAGCCATCTTTTCCAGTTCCGATTACGGCGCGACCATCAAGGCCATGCGCCAATCTGCGCGCAAGGCGATGCCGGGTACCGGAGCAGCTGTGGCCCGGCGGTAGAGTGAGGCATGGCGGACACCTCTTCGCTCACGAGCACCCTGCACCCGCTTGAAATCAAGGTTCTCACCGCGCTCTATCAGCACCGGTTGTCTACCTCGTCTTCCTCGCAACAGGCGCTCCGGGAAGAGCAGATCGCAGACAGTGCTTCACTGGAACCGTCCCAATTAAGCATGGCAGTTGAGTGGCTTCTCACGAAGTCCTTCATCAGGGTGGACTCCGAGAAGGTGACCCCGGTCGTTTCGCTGACCAAGGTGGGGGAGCGGTATTTCGAGAAATACTCGCCGCTGGAGCGGATCCTGTCGGTCGCGAGGGATGCCAAGCAGACCGGCAGGCGCCTCACGATCCAGGATATCCAGGCCAGGGAAGGCCTGGAACCGACCGCGATGAGCGGGGCGATCGGCTGTCTGAAAAAGGAAGGGGCGATCCAGATTGTCCAGGGGGGGTATGTGGAGGCAACCGGATCCCCTAGTCCTACGGCGGAATCGTTGCGCGCGCTGTTCCGCGATCTGCGAGGTTCGTCACGCGAGCTCGACTCCTTCCCAGAGGCGATGCGTCAAGTGATTGAGCAGCACGCCGTCAGGAGAGGGAACGCCAAAGAGCCGTTTCGCGTCGACGAGCGAATCCAACGTTGGTACGTGCTGACCCCGGAAGGCCAGGAAGCTGCTCAAGCTCTTGCTCGACAGGGGCGCGCAGCCATAACTCCTTCGTCGGGTTCACTGAACCTAACTGAGGAAGTCGCGGGGCTTGCAGAGGAAGTGTCCCAACTGACGCCCGAGCTGCTCAAAGACGGGGCCTGGCGCACCAAGAGGTTCAGAAAGTATACGATCAGCCTGCGACCGCCACGTCTCGCTGCCGGCAGGCGTCACCCCTACCGCGAGTTTCTCGACCAGGTGAAGCGAAAGTTGGTGAGTCTGGGGTTTCAGGAGATGCGAGGCCCGCTCGTTGAGACGGAGTTCTGGAATATGGATGCCCTGTACATGCCTCAGTTCCATCCGGCGCGAGCGATCCACGATGTGTACTTTGTGAAAGAGCCAACCCATGCGACAACCATAGCCGAGCCCTTTCTCTCCCGGGTCGCTGCGACACACCGGAATGGTGGGGAGACCGGCTCGACCGGATGGGGCTATGACTACGATCTGACTCGCGCCCGCCGCTTGGTGCTAAGAAGCCAGGGCACGGCAGTATCCGCCCGCACGCTGGCTGCAGGCCCACAGGTGCCGGGCAAGTACTTCTCAATCGCTCGCTGCTTTCGCTACGACCAGGTGGACGCCACCCACGCCACCGACTTCTTCCAGATCGAAGGGATCGTGCTGGGGTCGGACATTACGTTCCGCACGTTACTGGGCCTCCTGGATCTGTTCGCGCGTGAAGTGGCGCAGGCCAGAGAGAGCCGGTTCCTGCCGGCCTATTTTCCCTTCACAGAGCCATCGGTCGAGTTGCACGTTCGGCATCCTCGCTTGGGCTGGATCGAGCTGGGTGGAGCTGGGCTGTTCCGACCGGAGGTCACCTTGCCGCTGGGCGTGGATGTGCCCGTAATCGCCTGGGGGCTGGGGCTGGACCGTATGGCGATGGTGGCACTGGACATCCATGACATCCGGGACCTGTTCTCCACTGACTTGGAGATGATCCGAACGACACGCGGTCATTTCTAATCGCGGCGTCTGGCCGCCGACCATGCCAACCATTTCGATCAATCGCAAGGACTTTGAGCAGCTCATTGGCCAGCCGGCCACCGATGAACAGATAGCTGACTGGCTGCCACTGGTCAAAGGAGAGTTAAAGGAGCAGGACAGTAAGACCGGCGAGTTGCGTATTGAGCTGCAGGACAGCAATCGCCCTGACCTTTGGTCGTGCGAAGGGATTGCGCGTCAAATTCGGCTCAAACTGGCTGGTGCTGTCTCACCCTATCCGTTCTTCAAATCCACAAGACGTCCAACTCGTCGCCTGCTGGTGTCACCGGGCCTGGAGCACGTGCGACCCTACGTTGCCGCCTGTACTGCAGTGGGCTATGCGGTCACAGATGAGGGATTAGCACAGCTCATCCAGGTTCAGGAAAAGCTTTCCGATATCTTTGGACGAAAACGTCACACGGTCTCGATCGGGCTCTATCGGCTCTCCCAGATTGAGTTCCCAGTCCACTATGACTTGGTGAAGCAAGATGAAGCCCGCTTCACACCCCTGGGATTCGAGCAGACCATGTCCTTGAGCGAGATCCTCACTGTGCATCCCAAGGGGCTGGAGTATGGTCCGATACTGGCCGGGCATGAGTTGGTTCCGCTGCTCAGGGACAAGGCGGGCCGGGTACTTTCGCTGCCACCGATCATCAACAGCCGTGAAGTGGGGGAAGTCCGGGTGGAGGATCGAGAACTGTTCGTGGAGGTCACTGGCACCGATCTGAGCATGGCCATCTTGACGTTGAACATCCTGGCCGTCAATCTGGCTGATCGGGGGGCTACGATTGAGCCAGTGGAGGTGGATTATCCCTCTGCCACCTCACTCGGCAGAGCAGTTCAGACTCCCCTCGACTTTGGAAAACTTCAATCCATTCCGATCAAAACCATTGAGACTGCTCTGGGTCAGACGCTTGACGCCAAGACCATTCAATCAGCCCTGCGCTCGTACGGCTATGAAGTCAGTGCCGTTCGCAACAAGCTGTCGGTCAAGCCCCCTCCGTACCGGAACGACCTGATGCACACGGTGGATGTGGCGGAGGATGTGGCGATCAGCCTGGGCTATGAGAGGTTCGAGCCGGAGATGCCGACCCAGTTCACCGTGGGGAGCCTGTCTCGGCTAGAACAGGTTTCCGATAAGATTCGAGACCTGATGGTCGGGTTTGGCTTTCAGGAAATTATCTCGAACATTCTTGCGTCGCGGCTGGAGCTCGTCGAGCGCATGCGCCTTGCCGGAAGCGAGTGGGACCGGCTCGTAGAGGTGGAGAATGTCATGTCCCAGAGCTATGCCTGTCTGAGGCAGTGGATCACCCCATCGCTGCTTCGAGTGGAAGCGGCATCAAGCCGTGCCTTCTATCCGCACCGATTGTTCGAGGTCGGTGAGGTGGTAATTCCGGATCCCACGGACGTGATGGGCTCACGGACCTGCACAGCCCTGGGCGTGCTGATTGCTCATGCAGGCGCGAACTTCTCCGAGGTCCATTCCTGTCTGGACCTCCTGCTGTTCTATCTGAATCAGCCCTACACCTTGGAACCCATGAACCATCCGTCGTTCCTCGAGGGTCGGGTTGGGCGCATCGAGTCTAAAGGCCGAACCCTGGGCCTGATTGGCGAATTGCACCCGGAAACGTTGGAGCACTGGCAGGTGAGTCTGCCGGCCGCGGCCTTCCAACTGGAGGTGGATGCGTTAGCCGAAGAACACAAGAGCTGATGGCAATGGCCAATGGCTACTGGTCGGGACCGGACAGAACGTCTTTTCCGCTCAACCATAAGCCATCAGCCATCTGCTCTTCGTTACGCGGGCGCGGCCTGTTGTTTGGCGAGCTCGGCGAGTTGACCAAAGCCAGCCGGATCCCTGATGGCCATATCAGAGAGGACCTTCCGATCCAGGAAGACATTGGCCTTCTTCAGCGCGTTGATGAAGCGGCTATAGGTTAGCCCGTGCTGGCGGACCGCCGCGCTGATGCGGGTCACCCACAGTTGTCGAAAATTTCTCTTTCGCTTCCTCCGCGCGGCATAGGCATAGGTTTGGCCCTTGTCCACTGACTCGGTCGCGCTGCGGAATAGTCGGCTCTTTGCGCCATACTGGCCCTTGGCTAATTTCAGCCGCTTCTTTCTCCGATGTCTCGTCTTGGGTCCGCCTTTGACGCGCGGCATTGAACACTCCTTTGTTACGAGTTGTAGGGCAGGAGCTGGCTCACGGAATGCCTCTCGCCAGGCGCTACGGTCGTCGTTCCTTTGAGCCTTCGCTTCCGATCGCGGGCCTTGCTCGTCAAGATGTGCCGTTTGCCGGCTTTGCGTCG
Organism: Nitrospirota bacterium; assembly: GCA_020028195.1. GTDB lineage: Bacteria > Nitrospirota > Nitrospiria > Nitrospirales > Nitrospiraceae > NS-7. The sequence continues at coordinate 2,405 of JAHWYE010000049.1, read as the reverse complement.
AAGCAACTTCCCGCTGCCGGTTCGGTGAAATCGCTTGCTGGCGCCACTGTGAGTCTTTAGCTTTATCCTCGCCATCTCCAGTTCTCCCTCTCGTTCACCCTTCTTCAACTCTTCGGGGCGACGATCATGATCAAACTCCGGCCTTCCATGCGTGGCGCATACTCAACCGTGCCGGAATCCGCCAACTGCTCGATCACTGTGTTCATCATCGCCCGCCCCATTTCCTGATTGGCCATTTCTCGTCCACGAAAGGTTACCGTGACTTTGGTTTTGTTGCCCTCGGCCAAGAAGCCTTTGATTTGGCGAATTTTGATTTCAAGATCATGTTTGTCGGTCCTTGGCCGCAGTTTGATCTCCTTAACCTGTGTGGATTTCTGATGCCGACGGCTTTGATGTTCCTTTTTGCTCAGTTCATACTTATATTTCCCGTAATCCATGATCCGGCAGACCGGCGGTTGCGAGGTCGGCGCCACTTCCACCAGATCGTAGCCCATGTCCTGGGCCTTCCGGAACGCATCGGGCGTGGCCAGAATTCCCAGCTGCTCGCCCTCCGGACCGATCACACGAACTTCTCGAACCCGAATCTCCCGATTGACACGCAACTTAGGGACGATACCGCACCTCTTTGAAAGGGTTATTGCGCTCGCAGCGCCTGCGAGACGTCGGCCCTGATCAAGTCAATGGCTGCCGGGACCGACAGGCTGCCCAAGTTTGCGCCGCTTCGCCCACGGACCGACACAGTGCCGGCCTGCATCTCGCGGTCGCCGACCACCAACATGAAGGGAATCTTGGCCTTCTCCGCCTCTCGAATCTTGAACCCGATTTTCTCATTCCGCAGATCCGCCTCGGCTCGGTAACCGGCGGTTTTGAGCTGAGCCGTCACAGACTCGGCGTAGTCCCGTTGTTTGTCAGTGATACAGAGCACTATCGCCTGGACCGGTGCCAGCCAGGTGGGAAAGGCGCCGGCATAGTGTTCCAGCAAGATACCAAAAAATCGTTCAATCGATCCCATAAGCGCCCGGTGTATCATGATCGGCCGGTGCGACTTGCCGTCCTCAGCCACGTAAGCCAGCGCGAATCGCTCTGGGTTGTTGAAATCAATCTGCACGGTCGAGCATTGCCAGGCCCGACCCAGCACATCCTTGATCTTGATGTCGATCTTGGGGCCATAAAACACGCCCTCGCCGGGGTCGATCTGGTAGGCCACTCCCCGTCCCTTCAGCGCCGCTTCCAGTGCCCCGGTGGCCTGGGCCCAATTCTCGAGCGATCCGACCGCCTTCTCGGGCCTCGTCGAGAGACAGACCTCAAACTCAGCGAAGCCGAACGTGCGGAGCACAAAGAAGGTGAAATCCAGCACGCGGCCGACCTCTGCCTCGATTTGGTCCGGTCGGCAGAAGAGATGGGCATCATCCTGGGTAAAGCCGCGCACCCGTAGCAATCCATGCAGGACCCCTGTCCGCTCGTAACGGTACACGGTGCCTAACTCGCCATACCGGATCGGCAGGTCTCGGTAGCTGCGGAGGTGGGACTTGTAAATCATGATATGGAACGGGCAGTTCATGGGTTTGAGCTGGTACTCGCTTGCCTCGAGCTTCATCGGGGTGTACATGTTCTCCCGGTAGTACTCCACGTGCCCGCTTGTTTTCCAGAGGTCGAGACGCGCGATGTGCGGGGAATAGACCAGTTCATAGCCCTGTTTCAAATGCTGCTCCCGCCAGAAATTTTCAATCACCAGGCGAATCAGCGCGCCCTTTGGGTGCCAGAGGACCAGACCTGGCCCGATCTCGTCCTGGATCGTGATCAGGTCCAGCTCCTTCCCCAGCTTACGGTGGTCCCGACGCTTGATCTCTTCCAGCTTGGCCAGATAAGCATCCAGCTCAGTCTGGGTCGGGTAAGACGTACCGTAGATCCGCTGGAGCATTGGATTCCGCTCATCACCCCGCCAGTAGGCTCCCGCGCTCGACAGCAACTTCAGCGCGCCAATTCGGCCGGTTGAGGGAACATGGGGACCCCGGCAGAGATCGACGAACTCCCCTTGGCTGTAGAGGGACGCGGTCTGATCTTCGATGTGTTCCAGAATGTCAACTTTATAGTTCTCTCCCCGTTCCTTGAAGAATCGGATTGCATCCTGCCGAGGCATCTCCATCCGCTTGAACGGATAGTCGGCCTTCACGATCTCGTGGGCCCGCGCTTCGATTTTCTCAAGATCCTCAGGGGTAAACGGACGATCGAAGGCGAAGTCATAGTAGAACCCGTCCTCGATGGCGGGACCGATGGCGAGTTGCGCGGAAGGAAAGACTGCCTTCACGGCTTGAGCCATGATGTGGGTGCTGCTATGCCGATACACGTCCTTCCCGTCCGGTGACGCAAAGGTCACTGGTTCGAGCGCAGCATCCTCGGTCAAT
>JAHWYE010000252.1 GCA_020028195.1 Nitrospirota bacterium | reverse complement strand
CGCGCGGCCTACTTCGATGGGGATCCGGTGATCGCCACGAAAAAAGGAGCCAACATCCTGGAACGGGGCAGCCAGGTGCACTTCATGGCCGAGTTCCAAGAGCTCCTGGACTTCCCACCGGCCCCCAAGCTGGGCATCGACGGCAAGTTGGATCCGAAAAAGGCCACCGAATCCGAGAGGCGCGGGCAGGCTCTATTCCTCGGCAAAGCCAACTGCGCCAGTTGCCATCAAGCGCCCTACTATACAGACAATCTCATGCATAACCTGAAGGTGGAGCGCTTCTATAAACCGCGCATGATCAACGGCAGGATGGCGTCAGCCGACGGCCCGATCAAGACATTTCCCTTGCGGGGCATCAAGGACTCGCCGCCCTATCTGCATGATGGCCGCCTGCTGACACTTGAGGACACCGTCGAGTTCTTCAACCTTGTGTTGGAGACGCGTTTGACGGCCGCGGAGAAGACGGACTTGGTCGCGTTCCTGAGAGCGCTCTAGAAGACCTGCCTAAAGGCAAGCCAAAGAAGGAGGATCGAAGGATATGGTAGACCTCGCAAAGTTCAAAGACGACTGCACACTGTTTCTGACTAGGAACAATCAGCCGATATGTTTTCCTTGCCTTTACAAAGCGGCGATTCCAAATTCAGGTCCGATTGAGGATCTCATGTTGAGAGGATTAATCAAGCGAGAGGTGCCTATCAACTATCGTGTGGGAAGCGGAACATGTGGGAAATGCCATCATCATCTCGATAGTGAACTCCTCATTCCACACTGAGCCAAGTAAATTATTGCTTGTCATATCTGGGAGGAGGAATAGTTATGCCTGAACACAACCTTCAATCCATCGCCTTTCCGACGCTCGCGGATGCTCAAATTGCCGAGTTTGGCCGATGTACCAGCGCAGTTTCGAAGATATATCGGGACGGGGAAACGCTCTTTGAAGTCGGCGACCGCAACTTCAAGTTCCATGTCATCAGATCGGGTGAGGTCGATATTCTCGACTATTCCGGCGACGTGCCGAAGAGCGTGACGGTTCATCTCAAGGGTGGGTTCACCGGCGATATCTCACACCTCACCGGCAATCCTTCGGTCGTTACTGCAGTCGCGAAGGGAGATTGTGAAGTCTACGAAATTTCGAGCGATGCGCTTAAGCAGGCTCTGAATCAGTGTCCGACCCTCAGTGACATTGTCCTTCAGGCGTTCATTGCTCGGCGGCAACTCCTGCGTCAGTCATCGGACTTTACCGGCCTACGGGTGATTGGATCGCGATACTCGCAAGATACTTTTCGTCTGCGTGACTTCCTGGCCAAGAACCACGTGATGTTTACCTGGACGGATCTGGAAACCGATCCGGATGTGGACAAGATGCTCAAGCAGTTCAACGTAACGGAGGCGGACACGCCGGTGATCGCGTGCAGCAGCATGCTGCTCCTCCGCAATCCGTCGAACCGCGAGCTGGCCGACCGTATCGGAATCCGCCATCCGCTGGATCGAGAGGTCTATGACCTGGTCGTCGTGGGGGCCGGCCCCGCCGGGTTGGCCGCCGCAGTCTATGGAGCATCGGAAGGGTTACGAACGGCGGTGCTCGAGCGCACGGCCCCGGGCGGGCAGGCGGGCACGAGCATGCGGATCGAAAACTATCTCGGCTTTCCCGCCGGTGTGACCGGGAGCGAGCTGACCGACCGTGCCATCCTCCAGGCCAACAAGTTCGGCGCCCGCATCGCCATTTCCTCTGCGGTGACAAGTCTCGCCTTCGATAACTCCTATTGCCTCGTTCAGCTGGATGGAGAAGACCCCGTCACGACCAAGTGTCTTCTGGTCGCGACCGGAGTGGACTACCGCCGGCTGGGCGTGGAGGGTGAACAGCACTTTGAGGGAAGAGGCATCTACTACGCGGCCACGCCGACAGAAGCGCAAATGTGCCGGGGCGCCGAGGTGGTGCTCGTGGGAGGCGGCAACTCCGCCGGGCAGGCAGCGGTCTTCCTTTCCGGACACGCCAGTAAGGTGCTGGTCGTCATTCGGGGCAATGACCTGTACAAGAATATGTCCAGCTACCTGGCCAGACGACTCGAACAGATCCCCAACATCGAAGTCCTTCCCAACACGACGATTGAGCGGATGAACGGGAACGGCCAACTAAGCTCGGTCGAGATGCTCAATCATAAGACCGGGCAAGAGCGGACGGTGCGGACGCCGGCGGTGTTTACGTTCATCGGCGCGGTGCCGCGAACTGACTGGTTGCCCGCAGAGATCGAACGGGACAACAAGGGATTTATCCGGACCGGACAGACGCTGTCACAGTCCCCGCATTGGAATTCCCCCAGACAACCGTTTCTATTGGAGACCAGCCGCCCCGGGGTATTCGCCGCGGGAGACGTCCGATCCGACTCCGTCAAGCGCGTCGCCTCCGCCGTCGGCGAAGGCGCGATGGCCGTTAAGTTCGTGCACGAATATCTCAAGGAGATGTGAGAAAGGGGCGTCCGCTTGGGCGTCGACACCAGCATTGACGAGTTCTTCGATGAACACTTGCAGCGGGTACTTGGAGCTTCTCCCGTGAAGGCTGAGGCAGGGTCTTGGTACCCTGCACCGAGTAACGCCGGTGCGGGGGCCACGGATGAAGTCCCCGACATTCCTAGAGCGGACGAAGGTGCTGTGCTTGCTGACAAATCGCCCGATGGCTGATGGGGCAGAATCTCCATGACGGCGGCGGCGTGGTGATGTAGCGGATCCGAACGGAATGACCAGCAGGTAGAGCGGAGTGTGTGGTCGTTGGACAAAATCGTGGACTCATTTGGTTGAACTTCACGGTTTGTGAGGGATGCGCCATGGCAGTAACCTTGATCAACGTGTTTTCAGTCCCGAAGGGCAAGGAAGATGAGTTCGTGAAGTGGTGGCAGGATGTGAAGGCAAGTATCACGAAGCAACCGGGCTTTAGGAGCGGAAAGTTTCATAGGAGCATCAAGCCTGACAGTAAATTCAACTTCATTAACGTGGCGATTTGGGAAAATGAGGAGGTGTACTGGAAGGCGTATGGAACGAGCGTTTCGCCCATGAAGAAGAAGCTAGAGCAGTTGGGCGTTGAAATGGTCCCTGCCCTCTATGACGTTGCCTTCGAGTACTGAATGAACGTTGCCAGTGCCACGCGTCCGAGGCCCTGATGCATGTGGTTGGTGGCACGGTGATGGCGCCCTGAACGATGGCTTTTTGAAGTGTCATGAGTGAGGAGTGAACCGGCACGCAATCGCGCCGATACGTAGCAAAGAGAGAGGCGAATAATGACGATCATGTTGAATCACACGATCGTGCCGGCGCGCGACAAAGAAGCCTCGGCTCGCTTTTTCGCGGATATCTTTGGATTGAAGTACAAAGGGGCGAGCGGACACTTTGCTCCGGTGCGCGTCAACGAGACTCTAACCCTCGATTTCGACGATGCTGACAGTTTCGACATCCATCACTATGCCTTCCATGTGAGCGACCCGGAGTTCGACGCCATTTTCAAGCGGGTACAAGAGACAGGAATCGCTTACGGCAGCGACCCGTGGAACCTGGAGAACAAGAACCTCAATTCCTGGAACGGTGGCAGGGGTGTTTACTTCCGCGATCCCAACGGACACATCCTCGAGTTGATGACGCGCGTCCCTAGCGCCGACTAACGGGACATGGTCCGTTACATGGCATCGCGCGATGTGACCGAGTAATTTCCTATGATGAGTGAGCACGAGACCAAACGGGTGCGCGAGATGGTGGACACCGTCTACCGCTCCGAATCGCGCCAGGTTCTCGCCACCTTGATCCGCCTGCTTGGCGACTTTGACGCCGCCGAAGAGGCGCTGCACGATGCCTTCGCCGCGGCGGTCGAGCAATGGGCGCGGGACGGCGTCCCGGCCAATCCGCGCGCGTGGTTGGTCTCGACCGGCCGCTTCAAGGCCATCGATGGGATGCGCCGGCGAGCCAGGTTCGACCTTCACCTGCTGCCACCCTGCCCTGTCGCCTGAGGCGCAGGTCGCGATGACGCTGCGTGAAGTCTGCGGCCTCGCGACAGAGGAAATCGCGCGCGCCTTTCTGACCACCCCACCGACGGTGGCCCAACGCATCGTGCGCGCCAAAAAGAAAATCCGCGATGCGCGCATTCCCTATGAGGTCCCGTCGGAGAAGGAGCTGCCGGACCGGCTGGATGCTGTGCTCCGGGTGGTCTATCTTGTGTTCAACGAGGGCTACTCCGCGTCTTCCGGAGGGTCGCTCACGCGGCACGATCTCTCGGGTGAGGCGATCCGCTTGGGACGGTTGCTGATCGAATTGCTCCCTGAGCCTGAGGCGATAGGACTCTTGGCGCTGATGCTCCTGCACGACTCGCGACGTGCCGCACGGACCTCGCCGACGGGCGATCTTATTCTCCTGGAGGACCAGGATCGCTCGCTATGGAACCGGGGGCAGATCACGGAAGGGGTCTCGCTGGTGGAACGGGCGTTGTCTTCGCGCCGAGTCGGCCCCTACTCCGTCCAAGCCGCCATCGCAGCCGTGCATGCCCAGGCAGCCAGTCCCACCGCCACAGACTGGACCCGGGTCGTCGGACTGTACGACCTGTTGTTTCAGGCCGATCCATCGCCCGTGGTCGAGCTGAATCGCGCTGTCGCGGTGGCGATGCGCGACGGCCCTTTGGCGGGGCTCACCCTGATCGACGCGATCCTCGTGCGAGGTGATCTAGGGAACTATCACTTGGCGCACGCGGCACATGCGGATCTCTGCAGGCGACTGGGGCGAACAGCAGAAGCCAGGGCGTCCTATGAGCGGGCCCTCGGCCTCACTCAGCAGGAACCGGAGCGTCGCTTTCTGAATCGACGGCTGGGCGAGCTGCCTGGCAAGACCGGTTGACCACCTGTCTACGCTGTCTCATAAATCATTGATTAGTCAGGAATTGATCTCGGCTCCTCGAATCAGGTAGATCGATGTCGATTTTAGCCTTCCCGAACGACTATCTCATGACAACAGCTTTTCACATCCAGGTCGGAGGTATGGAGCCATGAAATATCTGCTCTTCTGTTGCCACGAGGAAAAGAGCCTGGACACCATGTCCAAGAGCGAGTGCGATGCCCTCATGGACGAGACCTCGGCATACTGTGAAGCGCTCCGGAAGAGCGGCCACCTCATTGCGGCGGAGCCCCTCGAACCAGTCCAGATGGCCATGACCGTGCGGGTCCGCAACGGCAAGGTGTCCGTCACCGACGGTCCCTTTGCCGAGACGAAGGAACAGATTGGCGGGTTCTTTCTCATCAGTGCCAGAGACCTCAACGAGGCCATCCAGGTGGCCTCGAAGTTTCCGTCGGCGCGCCTCGGGAGCTTGGAGGTGCGGCCTGTCACGGAATTGCGCGGCAGTAGCCGGCCGGCGGCTACCTTCTAAGGAGTTACTCATGTGTCCGGCATGCCTGACAACTCTGGCACTGATTGCGGCTGGGACCACCTCGACAGGCGGCCTGACGGCGCTCGCGATAAAGAAGCTCCCTGCTACGGCAGGCGAGAAGAACACCCCGAAACAATCCTATGAAAGGAGACTTGATCATGACAACGAGTAACCTGGCACATCCGATCGCTATAGATTATCCGAGAGTCGTATCGCGTGCTGAGTGGCTTGCTGCGCGCAAGGCGCTGCTCGTCAAGGAAAAGGAAGCCACCCGGGCTCGAGATGCGCTGAGCGCCGAGCGTCGCCGGCTGCCGATGGTGCGGATCGAAAAGGAATACGTGTTCGAGGGGCCGAACGGCCGCCGCACGCTCGGCGATCTGTTCGAAGGCCGGCGCCAGCTACTCGTCTACCATTTCATGTTTGACCCGGCCTGGGGCGAGGGATGCCCTTCCTGCTCCTTCGTCGCCGACCATTTCGCAGGATCGCTCGTGCATCTCGCCGCGCGCGATACCTCGTTCGCGGTGATCTCGCGCGCGCCGCTCGCGAAGATCGAGCG
>JAHWYE010000048.1 GCA_020028195.1 Nitrospirota bacterium | reverse complement strand
CTCGGCATGCTCATCTGCGTCACCGGTGTCTCCGGGTCGGGAAAGAGCACGCTAGTGGAGGAGACCCTCTACCGCGCGGTGGCGCGCGCGTTCCGCGTGGAGTCACGCCCGATGGGTCGCTTCCGAGCAATTAAAGGACTGGAACATCTGCGAGGCGTGCGGTTGATTAATCAGCAGCCGATTGGTCGGACTCCACGATCCAATCCTATCACCTATCTTAAGGCATTCGACGACATCCGTGGAATCTTCGCGTCCTTGCCCGAGGCCAGGCGACGAGGTCTCACCCCTACCCACTTCTCTTTCAACACTCCCGGCGGCCGCTGTGAACTGTGCCAGGGGAACGGGTATCAAAAGCTGGAGATGTACTTCTTCGAGGACATCTACGCGAGGTGCGAGGAGTGTGGCGGGCGACGGTTCAGGCCGGAGGTGTTGCAAGTTCGCTTCCGGGGAAAGACGATCCATGACGTACTGGGCATGACCGTCAATGAGGCCCAGTCCTTCTTCTCGGGCTCCACGCGGCTGAGCGAGAAACTGTACCTCCTCAGCTCCATCGGTCTCGGGTATCTGCGGTTGGGACAGCCAGCCACCACCTTATCCGGCGGTGAGGCGCAACGTCTGAAAATCGCCGCGGAACTCAAGGATCGTTCCGCGCGCGATCTCCTCTACATCATGGACGAACCCACGACAGGGCTGCATTTCGAGGACATCAAGAAGCTGCTGGCGGTCCTCGACAAATTGATCGAGGCCGGCAACACCGTCCTGGTAGTGGAGCACAATCTGGACGTGATCAAAACCGCGGATTGGATCATCGATCTTGGACCGGAAGGAGGTGAGGAGGGCGGGCGGATCGTCGCGGAAGGACGGCCGGAGCAGATCGCTCACACGCCAGGCTCGCACACGGGACGCTTTCTGCGCCCGCTTCTCAGCCTAGGCCTGTGACTAACCGAGTGCCTAAATGCCTGGCCGCTTCTCAGCCGTGGCGTTGAGGAGAAGGCGTTGATCCTCTCGGAGGACTTCCAGGGAAAGCGTCTGGCCAGTATCAATTTGACAGGCGCGTTTGGCTTGCCGCTCGGTCCGAGTTGCCGCAATCGCTGATCCGTTACAAGAAAGGACCACATCACCGACTTTGAGCCCGGCCTTGTCAGCCGGAGAGCCGCTTCTGATCTCCTGGACAAGATAGGCCCGCGAGCCGGACAGCTCGCGCAGGTTCCAGTTCACCCCAATTCTGCCTGTTCCGAGCAAACCGGTCCGCACCCCGAACCTGGCCAGAATGCGGTGAGCAACCCGCCTCGCCAACACCTCAGGGGTGTCTCTCGTGTAATCAGTCAAGTGCCCTTCTCCGCCAAACAGCAGGAGGCCGCTTTCAACGTCAATCATGCGCAGCGACAGCGAGACATGCGTAGAGTTGTCCGGCTCGCGTGTCTCCCACTCCTGCACTTCCCCGATGACAATGGCTTTCGCACCCACCAGCTTGCCGACTCGGAGCGCATCTCCGTCGTCGCCATGCTGAAGCTGGACAACCTGCTCCCTGAACACTTGCTCGAGCCTCGTGCGTTCCACGACAGTCATATCCAGATCTAGAAACAGGTTCGTCACGATCCCAGTGACTTTTGCGCCAGAGCCTGGTTCGCCGACGGCATCCGCAAAGGTCATCACTGCCAGAGTCTGATACCTGTCGATCATGTCGCTGTTGATGGGTCCAGATCCGGTCGTGACCGGTTCCCGCTCTTGTGACTCCCGACCTGAAACGCCATCGCTCCCGGCAAGGGAATCGGTCGCCACACAGGCCTTCCGCTTTTTGAGCATCACCAGCGGCGATCCCCACGCACATAATTGATCGTTCAACAGCACGACGTGATAGGGATACTCGCGATTATATTGCGCCACTGTGTTGGTGAACGGGTAAAAGATACAGCCCCCGATCCAGATCGATACAGGACACAAGGAAAGTTCATAGAGCCATTGCCTTCTAGCGGTCAGGGAGTACTCCCACACGAGGACCCGACCATCATCCCGAAGAATCCGATCAGGCCTGCCGATCTCCTCGACAACTTGCGTTTTCGTCATGGGGAGTGAGAGACGATCGAGCTTTGATTCCGAGTTGACCACCGTGTAGATGAGGCCGCATCCGGTGAGACTCTGGGCGATGATGAGACTAACCGCTATCTTGACCACTCGTCACCCCGTCTGCCTGACGCGCCTACCAAGGGCTGGCCCTGATATTTACAGACTACCACGGGAAATGATGAGCAAACCAGGGGGAAGTGGCTGTCTAGTTCAGACTCGGGTCGGGTGGCATCTCGGCGTAGAATTCGTACGGCCGCCCGAGCGAGCGAAGAATATCGGGCCAGATGAGCGCGGGGTCTTTCTCGAACACGACGGTCGGATCAGCAGGCAGGATAATCCAGGCACCGGTCTTCATCTCTTGTTCAAGTTGGCCCGGCCCCCACCCGGAATATCCGACGTAAGCACGAAACGCCTCACTTCCGGTCGGGATTGTGAGCAGCCGTTCCAAGACCCCCATGTCGCCGCCCAGATACACTCCGTCGAAGACGTGATGCGTGTCGGTCGGCGTTTCGCTGAGACGAAACAGCACCAACACATGATTAGGCTGCACCGGGCCGCCCGAGAACAGGACATGGCGCTGTCCCTCGAGAACGGGAACCTGCGACAGCGCCTCCGAGATGAGCATGGCGGTGGGACGATTCACGACTACCCCGAGTGCCCCTTCGGGTCCGTGCTCGCAGAGCAACACGACGGTCTGCCGGAAATTGGGATCCCGTAAGGCCGGGGCGGCAACAAGGAACACGCCTTTGCCCAGCGATAGCGTCATCGCGTCATCCTACCTTGCGGGGGAACGACTATTCAAGGTGGGCACGGCCCTGGACCATCTGGACAGGGCTTACGCCTCGTACAGGTGCTTCCGGCGATCGCGAAGGAGGTCATTGTAGGGATTGAGGGACTTGTTGCGAGCATCCTTCGGGTCAATCTCGAGGATCGTCAATTCTTCCTGATCTGGTGGGGCACGGTGAAGAATACGGCCGCGCGGGGTCACGATCTCGCTGTGCCCGACATAGGTGAGCCGATCCTTCCCGCCCCGTTCTTCGGACCCAATCCGGTTGGCTGTAATGCTGAACACGCGGTTTTCCAGACATCGAGTCACCATCGCATCCGGACAGTGCGGCAGCACCAGATTCGAGGGATGGCACAGGATCTCGGCGCCTCTCAGGGCCAGCGTCCTCGCCGCTTCGGGGTAGAACCAGTCGAAGCAGATCATCACTCCGACGGTTGCCGAGCCGATATCCCAGACCTGGAACCCGGTCTCGCCTGAGGAGAAGAACAGCGTTTCTTCATAGAAGAGATGCGCCTTGCGATAGACACCCAGCAATCCTGACGGGCCCACCAGCACCGCCGAATTGTAATAGCGTCGCCCGTGGCGCTCCGGCAGACCCGCCACAAGGTGCATGGCCCGATCTCGTGCCAGCTCGATGAGCCTTGTGGTGGTAGGGCCACCAGGCACAGGCTCGGCGAGCGACTCCACTTCTTCTTGAGAGACGAATTGGTAGCCGGACGCGAACAGTTCCGGGAGCACCATCAGGTCGCAACGGACCTGGGCCAGCCTCGTCGTGACGGCGTCCAGATTACGCTTGACGTCGCCGAAGCTTGGATTGAACTGGAAATAGCCGACCAGCATGGCCTAAATAACAGACGGGCAGAGGGGAATCCCTCTGCCCGTCCTCGAATTCGATTCCACCGACCTGATTATTTGATCTCCGACATGTGCATGATCGCGCCCTCAGCCGCCTTCGTGGCGACGTCCGCGTGGCCCGCCTTCCCGTGCTCCACTGCGTCCTTCAGGCCTTTCACGCCCTCGTCGAGGTGCGGGTTCTTCATATCCTTTTGAGCCCCCTGCGCGTGCTCCAACGCGACTGATGCATGTTTGACCAAGACATCAGCATGCCCCTGTTTCCCATGCTCCACCGCTTCCTTGGCATGCTGGATTGCTTCGTCGACATGCTTATTGCTACTCGCCAGCGCAGAGGGGTTTATCAACGGGACGGTTAAGAGTGCCGTCAAGAAGCCCACCACCATTGCTCCGAGGAGAATTCTTCTCGGCATGGCATACCTCCTATCTCAGTGCGTTCGTTGATTGACCCGGACGGAAACTCTCCGGGAGCATCGACTCTGGAAGGCACCTTACCATGTGAACATGTCTGGGTCAAGACGGTCTGACCGCCTCCTGCCCGATGATTTTATGAAGCAACTTGACGTCCGTTTCGACCGGCGTGGAAAAGTCTCGACTCCATTCCCACCAAGAACCAGGGTAATTTCTGACTTTTGGATAGCCGACGACTTTCAACACGAAGTAGAGCCAGGCGGACCGAACTCCTCCGGTACAGTAACAGATCACTTCCATGGTTTCGTTGAGCCCTTTTTCCTGCAAGGTCGTCTTGATCTCGTCGAAATCCTTGAGCGTCGCGTCGGGTTTGAGGAAGGTGTTCCACGGCACGCTGATTGCCGAAGGAATATGGCCGGGTCTGGGAATTCCCACCACCTCCTTGCCGGCATATTCTTCGAGACTCCGGGCATCGGCGATGAGGCGCTCAGGATGAGGGCGCTTGACCAGTTGTTTCAGTTCGTCTTTCATCATGATGAGCTCGGGGACGGGCGATGCGCGGAAATCTCCGGGTTTGGGACTGGCGGTTCCATGTTCGTATGGTCGTTCTTCAGCGACCCATTTGACCCAGCCACCGTCCAGAATTTTGAGATTGGTGAGACCAAAATACTGGAGCATCCAGAACATGCGCCCCTCATCGCCCCAGTTGTCAAAGGGATTGGAATAGATGACGATGTCGCTGTCATTGTTGACCCCGAGCTCCCTGATCTTGCGCTCCAACAGCGAGGTATCACGGTGAAGCAAGCCCTTGGCAACTGCTTTGGGATCACTGAACTCATGCCAGGTGGCGTGTACCGCACCAGGGATGTGGCCACCGAAGGAATAGGCGGCTTTGCCGCGGACATCAATGATCACCAAACCGGATCGGCCCAGATTCTGCTGAAGCGTTTCAGTGTCAATTAAGAACGGATGCGTCATAGGACTCCTCTTCGTTGTCCCTGTCCCTGCGTGAACCGCTTTGCGCGCCTCCGGCGGCGCAGGCTACGCGCGGGTCGTACGCTGCCTCATGCAAGGCTGCTGTGAGATTGTTAGATAACGGGAAGCTTCGCTCATAGATCGTAAAGGAATACTGCTCCTCAGCCGTCAGCCCGTACTTCTTTTTCAGCATCTCATGTTGATCATCCGTCAGGATATGGTATCGCACGAGGGCCTTCAGCGTCACCTTGCCCTGTTCGGTCGGAAGGCGATAGGAGAAGGTGTAGTCACGGCTGGCCAAGGGCAACAGCCGATTATCGTACAGCTCCACAATCGCCGGTTGCCACAAAATCCAGCGCCCCATCGTGTCCGTCTGTCGGTCGAGTATCTTCCCCTGCTGGTCCTGCACGCTAAACTCGACCGTAAAATGCCGGTCGGGATCACCGGTTGGGATCTTATGCCCGGCCCCAGCATTGATCAACGTCAGCGTAAACCGGACTTGCTCTCCCGCCTTCGGCGTCACTGGATCGGTTTTCACTTGCACCGCGACTGCCCGCTTGATCATCTCAGGATCATGACCTCCCCGCCAGAGATGCCGCCGCCCCTGCCGGATCGGCCCCCCGTTCGCAACCGGCCGTTCCACCTCCGGCATGTGGCAACTCTGGCAGATCATGCCCCGCTCCTGCATGAAAAACTTGCCCTCATATTCTGCATAGGTCCCGCAGGGCCCGACTCTATACAACTGGGCAGGTCCTGAGACCACATTGTGGCATCGATAGCAGACCTGCGTTGTGCGGAAGGACGGATCGAATTTGGTGGGATGGGGGGCGACCGAGTCGTCAAATGGCCCCAAGATCACTCCCTCGCGCACGTGGCACGCCGCGCAGGTAATGGCTTCCTTTTGATACTCAGGGTCGTAGTGGGGATTGGGTACCTGGATCGCCTTCTCTACCCGGCCGCGGGGGATTTCCTTGATCAATGTCGGCTGCTGGTTCTCCAGCGGCGTATGACAGTTCAGACAGATCCAGATGTTGCGGTCCCTCTTCCAGTAGGCCTGAAAGAATGGGTCCTCGTAGGCCCGCGCGTGGATGCTGGTCTTCCATTCCTCGTAGATCTCACGGTGGCAGGTTCCACAGGATTCGGCTCGCAGACTGTCAATCCCCTCCGGGATCTTCTGGTAGGGAATGGCGTTCGCATAATCGGACCTGAGGCCAAAAATGACGACCGGCTTGACCTCCGTATAGTAGAGATAGACCAGCGCGGCAGCTCCCATTGTGCCCAGGACGATCTTCAAGGATCTTCGCATCTGACGTTTAAGACCTTTGAAATGACCTCAGGCATCCAGCAGGGCAACCACATGCCGCTCCACGGAGGCAGCAAGCGCATTCAGGTTGTAGCCCCCTTCCAGACAGGACAGTACCCGACTCTTACTGTGGCGCCTGGCGATCCCGGCAACGATACCGGTCAAGGTGGCGTATCCCTCCTCCGTCAAGCCCATGCTGGCTAAGGGATCGTCTCGGTGCGCGTCGAATCCCGCCGAGATCAACACAAACTCAGGCTTGTACGCATCGGCGGCCGGCACGAGGACCCGCTCGAAGATCTCCCGATAGTCCTCGTCACCTTGCCCGGCCGACATGGGCACATTGATCGTCAGGCCCTCGCCCTTCCCTTTTCCACGTTCGGTGGCTCGGCCGGTTCCCGGATAGTGGGGGTATTGGTGTGTACTGAAGAAGAGCACGGATGGGTCGTCATCAAAGGTATGCTGGGTCCCATTCCCGTGATGGACGTCCCAGTCCACAATCAGCACGCGGGCGACCCCATGACGACGTTGGAGATAGCGCGCAGCGATTGCCACATTATTGAACAGACAAAAACCCATGGCCCGATCGCTCTCTGCGTGGTGGCCCGGCGGGCGGATCGCGCAGAAGGCATGATCCACGGTGCCGGCCATGATGGCGTCGGCGGCAGCGAGCACCCCTCCGGCAGCCAAATACGCGGCCGGCAAAGAGCCAGCCGATATGGAGGTGTCTGGGTCCAGGGAGACGCGTCCGCTGACCGGCGCCCGGCTCTTTAGACTCGTCAGGTACGAGACTTTATGCACCTGGGTGATCCACTCGTCCGCCACGCTCGTTGGCTCGATAAGAACGAGACGGTCAAGCACCCCGCCTGCCTTCAGCCGAGACACGATGGCCCTCAGGCGATCTGGCGATTCAGGATGCCCAACCCCCATGTCGTGCTTGAGGTAGTCTGAATGATAAACGAACCCGGTACGCGCCATCGTCAGGACTCACGAGGCAGTGAGCAGCATCGTAACATGGCTGAAACACCGTAGACAATCATGCGCAGGACGTGCTACCGTTGCTTCGCTGCCGAGGTTGATTAGCTTGACGTAGAAGGCTCGGATGGCCAATCCCCGCATCGAACCACTGAAAAAAGTGTTGGCGATTGACTCGAATGACGAGGTCGCCTGGTTCGGGTTGGGAAAAGCCTACATGGAGGATGCGAATTTTGAAGAGGCGGTCAAGGCTTTAGAAGGCTGCATCAAGGTCAAACCCACCTACTCCGCTGCCTATTATGCCCTCGCGCAATCGCTGCAGAAGCTGGGGCGGACCGACCAGTGCCGGCAGGTCTGCGACCAAGGCATTGAGGTGTCCACCAAGAACGGCGATGCGATGGTCACGAAGAACCTGAGCCTGCTGAAACAAGGCCTCGGGTAAGGTCCGCTGAAAGACTGGTTACAACAGTCCCCTCAGGGCCTTGATCTCCGGCGGGCTGAGCGGATACCCCGCAGCCGGGTTGAGAATCAGCAGCCGCACGCGCGGATAGGCGGTTTGCTGGGGAGGCCGTTGTACCACCTGCACGTTCGCGAGCCGCACCCCGGACCGCGCAGGTAAGGGTCTCACCTCCCAGAGCGAGAGGAGGACCGCGCTGACCTGAGACACCAGCGGCAACATCAGGGTAACGGCGCTCGCCAATTGCTTAAGATCCAACTCTTCTCCTACACCGTTGCGCAGACCATCGCGCTGGCCGTCTCGATGCGGCACTGTGATCGCCAGCAGAACCGGCGCGCAATAGTTAACCAGTTGCCTTGCTTTCTGAGAGACCCTGGCGACGAGCCGGTTGATCAGCGCACAGCCATCCTCCCCGTCCTCCACATCGTCCATTTGCCGAACTCGCGTGGTCATATCCAGGGGCAGGCGACTGGTTGCGCCGATCATCGCCGTGACCTCTACGAAGAACCGATCCTGCTCAAGACAGCATTCCAGATCTGCTGTTCTGGACTGAGACTCTGGAAGGAACCTGACCGAGACCCCCGCACGGACCAGCAGAGTCGCCAGCTCGAGCTCGGCAAGCGCCGACTCCTGGGCGCCACGATCGTTGCCGGTCAGTCGGTCGATCAGACGAACAAGCCTGGTTCGGCTGCCCCGATCGGTACAGAGGCGGTGTAGCGCCGTCCATTGCGCTTCAAGCTCTCGGGTCAATCGCAGGGGCCTGTCGGCTCCCAGCGACCTCTCAGCTCGAGCTAGCCTTGCATGTCTCACAGGCCACCCAACCCTCACTCGGAAACGCTGTCGGGCAAGAGAGCGGCCCGGAATTCTCGTGTGACGAAATTTCCTCATTGTCGGAACCGGCCAGATTGCTCACCAGCCGTCTAGGCTTATACCGGAGGTGGCTGAACTTCCAGCCATGAATGGCGAAGGTCGAGAATGTTAAGAAAGGATCGGAGGCCTAACGGTCCGACTCTTGAAACAATTCAGGGTGTTCGCGAGCGAGCATTTCGTACATTGCATCCAGCCACCGGCCTGCATACCCCAGCACCTCCCGGACAAGCGGCTCAGGGTAGCCCGTTCGTTTGA
>JAHWYE010000251.1 GCA_020028195.1 Nitrospirota bacterium | reverse complement strand
TTGGACACAATCCGTCGCACCAGCGAGCGGCGCCTGAAGGCGCAGGTGTGATGGCGTGAGCGGAAGGAACCTGTTGGAGTATCCCTTCGTACCGAGGCGAATGAGACGCGGCCAGATGCCAGGCCGCAGGCTTGAAACAACCGGAGGCGTATTCTCCGAAATACGTTGAGCGGTCCCAGAGAAATCTGGGCCTGGTGTTTGTACGACTTCGCCAATTCCTCCTTTACCACCCTCATCGTCACGGTTGCTTACAGCGTCTATTTCGTCCAAGTCGTCGCCCGCCCCCTCGGTCAGGATGGAACGGCCGAGCGAATCTGGTTTTGGGGCTATGCGGTCTCCATGCTGGTCGCGGCGGTGCTGTCTCCCGTCCTAGGCGCTCTAGCGGACGCGCGGGCAGTCAAACGTGCCTTCCTGATTGGTTCTACCCTCACCTGCGTCGCCTGCACCGCGCTCTTGTCGTTTGTCCAGGCCGGTGATGTCTGGATGGGCCTGGTGTTGTTCGGGGCGGCCAACATTGCCTTCGATCTGGGGTTCTTGTTTTGCAGCGCCTTCCTGGTCGAACTGGCGACATCCGAGAACATGGGTCGGATCTCGGGCTATGGGTGGGGCCTGGGCTATGTGGGTGGCTTGTTGTCGCTGGCCTTGGCCTATCCGTTCATCCGTGGCGGTTTTGCAGAGGCCAACCTGCCTTCCTACCGGATGAGCTTTGCCATGACGGCCGCCTTTTTCCTCCTGGCCTCACTCCCGACCTTATTCTGGCTTCGCGAGCGCGCTATCCCGCAACCTAAGAGCGCCGGAGAGTCTGCCTGGCGACAAGGATTCGCCAGACTGGCTTCCACCGCTCGGCACTTCCGCCGCTACCGGGATCTCTTTGCCTACTTGATCGCCTATCTGATCTATACGGACGCCATCAACACGGTCATTGTGGCCTCCGCGATCTTCGCAAACAAAGTCCTGGACTTTTCGCCGGCCGATCTGATTATCTACTTCCTGGTCACGCAGGTGACGGCGGGGCTGGGTGCTGTGGGATGTGGAGTGTTGGCCGATCGGATCGGCGCCAAACACACGATCAGTCTCACGCTTCTGGCCTGGATCGCCCTGGCCGGTGCTGCCGCGCTTGTGCAGACCCACGCACAGTTCTACGTGATCGGTCTCTTTGCCGGCACTGTGTTGGGGGCCAATCAGGCGACCAGCCGCGCGCTGCTTGGCCGATTTACGCCGGCAGGCAGGCAAGCGGAGTTTTTTGGATTTTTTTCCGTCACCGGGAAGTTCGCCGCCGTCGTCGGCCCGCTGGTCTACGGGGAGGTCACGGCCTGGACCGGCAGTCAGCGCTGGGCCATCGTCTCGATGGCGGTCTTTTTCGCGATCGGGCTGTGGGCCTTACAGGCTGTGAATGAACAACGAGGCATGATTGCCGCACATGGAAACTCGTGAGGCGTGACGTGTGAGGCGTTAGGTGTACGAGACGGTGACTCATGGGCGTGAAGAAGGGCGATATCATTGACGAGCAGAAGCATCATCCGGACGGGTGCGGGCTGGTCGTGAAAATCATGGGCGGCGGCGAGGGGTTCCAAAAGATCGTCTGCTGCGATCATGAGCTCACCGAAGAAGATGTCGTGTCCCAGATGAGGTCTCCTCTGGGGCGGAAAAAGGGTGAGCTGCCGATTGCAGTGATTCTTGACGAGAAAAAGCTCTACCCTGATTCCTGCGGCCTGCGGGTGATGGTCATGGATGGCGGCGCGGGATTTCAGGAGATCGTCTGCTGCGGGCATTCTCTCACCATCAGTTCCATGCGGGAACTGAAGTATGGGCAGAGGCGTGACGTGGTGGCTCCCAGTGACCCTGGGCCATACGGCACAGCGTAACGGCGATAAGGGGGAAGGTCTATGGCTGACCGGACAGAAACGATGAAGGACTGCCTGTCCTGGATGGAATGGCTGGACCGGTGGGGTTACATCACCGCTGGGTTCAGTCTGCTCATTCTGGGGATGCTCATTTTCGCCCAAAGCTGGTACAAGTTCATCACGACGGCGGTCTCCAAGAGTGCGCTGTTGCCGGCCGGTCTTCAGTTACTCAACGACTTGCTGCTGGTCATCATCATTCTGGAGTTGTTCCGGACGGTTGTCCGCTTTCTCCAGACCGAAATCCTCGCGATCGAGCCGTACCTGGCCGTCGGCATCATCGCCTGCACGCGACGCATTCTCACCGCCAGTGCCGAACTATCCCACCTCCCCGAAGTGACGAAGGACCTGTTCGACCGGTACATCTGGGATGTTACGTTGAACGTCGCCGTTATCCTGGTGCTGATCATCGCCGTGTTCATCATGCGGTGTCAGAAGCCGGGGCAGGCATCACCCGCGGCCTTCTAGCCCGTCTGCTGCTTGATGCAGGAGCCCACCTATTCCGAAACACCGAGCAACGAACCCGTCGGCCGCGCACCCGGCCGACTGCTGAGTTTTTTTGCGGGCCCGCTCGCCGCCGCCACGGTTTACTTCTTTCCCTTCCCGTCTCTGTCGCCCGACGCCCACATGCTGGCCGCGATCATGGCGGCCGTTGTCATCTACTGGATCGCGGAACCGATCCCGCTGCCTATCACGGCGCTGCTTGGCACTGCGTTCTGTGTCCTCGCCGGTCTCGGCTCTGCCAAGAGCGTGTTTGCTTCCTACGCCCACCCAATTATTTTCCTATTCATGGGCAGCTTCTTGCTCGCGGAAGCCATGGCGGTGCACGGGCTGGATCGAAGATTTGCGGCCTGGATGCTGTCCTTCGCCTGGGTGGGGGGACGCCCTCGCCGGATTCTTCTCGCAATCGGGATGGTGACTGCCCTCATCTCCATGTGGGTCAGCAATACCGCGACCACCGCGCTCATGCTCCCGATTGCGCTGGGGGTGCTTGCGACGATCCGTGAGACTCCGGCGAACGAGCTCGGAGAGTTTCGCATCGGGCTGATGCTGATGCTGTCCTATGGAGCCACAGCCGGCGGGATGGCGACAATCGTCGGCACTCCGCCTAACTTGATCGGCACCGCGCTGATCGCCCAGCAGGCGGGTGTGTCCATTTCCTTTATGACCTGGACGGCGATCGGGTTGCCGCTGGCGATGTTCATGCTGCTCGTCGCCTGGGCGGTGCTGACATGGCTGCATCCGGCCGAGACGTCCGTGCTATCCGGTCTCAGGCAGCATCAGCAAGAGCAGAAGCTGGGGCTCGTGCCCTGGACCAGTGGTCAGGTGAATGCCTCCGTAGCGTTCGGCACTGCGGTTGTTCTCTGGGTCATGCCAGGCCTCATCGCGGCAATTTGGGGATCGGACAATACGTTGACCATCTGGTTGGATACCCATGTGCCCAAAGAGTTGGTCGCCATCTTGGCAGCAGGACTCTTGTTCTTGCTTCCAACCAACTTGAGCAAAGGGGAGTGGACACTCTCGTGGAAGCAAGCGGCAGGCATCAATTGGGGCATCATCATCCTGTTCGGGGGTGGGCTGGCTTTCGGAGAGCTGATGGTCAAGACCGGGCTGTCGAACTCAATCGGCCAGGGAGTCGTGGCTCTCTTCGGGAGCCAGACAGTCTGGAGTCTCACGGCTGGCTCAATCGTCGTCGCAGTCCTGGTCAGCGAACTGGTCTCGAATACTGCCACGGCTAGCATGGTGATCCCGGTCGTGATCGCGATTGCGCAATCGGCAGACATCCCACCGGTTGCGCCAGCCCTCGGCGCGTGTCTTGGAGCAAGCCTCGGCTTTGCTCTGCCGGTCTCGACCCCGCCCAACGCGATCGTGTACGGCACCGGCTTCGTCCCCATCAAGAGCATGCTCCGCACCGGCCTCCTCTACGACCTCCTCGGCGCTATTCTTATCTGG
>JAHWYE010000250.1 GCA_020028195.1 Nitrospirota bacterium | reverse complement strand
GTCGCCAACACCTGGATCGAGGTCATGCCGTGCAACTTTCACCTCCGGCGGCTGTCCGAGAAGGTCAAGGCCGGCATCCGGGCCGCCGGAGGGACTCCCATCGAATACAACACGATCGCTGTGTCCGACGGGATCGCGATGGGCACGGAGGGGATGAAGGCCTCGCTGATCAGCCGCGAAGTCATCGCCGACTCGATCGAGTTGGTCGCGCGCGGGCACCTGTTCGACGCGGTCGTGGCGCTCTCCGGATGCGACAAGACCATCCCCGGCACCGTCATGGCGCTGGCTCGTTTGAATCTGCCCTCGCTCATGCTCTACGGCGGGTCCATCATGCCGGGGCAGTTCCAGGGACACGATGTGACGATCCAGGATGTCTTCGAGGCGGTCGGGGCGCACGCGGCCGGGAAGATGACGGATGCGGAGCTGCGTGAGCTGGAAAACCATGCCTGCCCTGGCTCCGGCGCCTGCGGCGGGCAGTTCACCGCCAACACGATGGCCATCGCCTTCGAGTTCCTGGGTATCTCGCCGATGGGTTTCAATGGCGTGCCGGCGATGGACCCACGCAAGGACGACGTGGCGTTCAAGTGCGGGCAGATGGTCATGGACTTGCTGAAGAAAGATCTTCGCCCACGCCAGATCCTCACGCGGAAGGCGCTGGAGAATGCCATCGCCGCCGTGGCCACCACGGGCGGCTCCACCAATGCGGTCCTGCACCTACTCGCCGTCGCGCGCGAAGCTGATCTCAAGCTCACCATTGACGACTTCGACAAGATCAACCGAAAGGTCCCGCTCCTTGGCGACCTCAAGCCGGGCGGCCGCTTCATGGCTGCCGACCTCTCTGCAGCCGGAGGGACCACCCTCGTGGCCAAGCGGCTGCTGGATGCGGGACTTCTCCACGCGGACCAGATGACGGTGACAGGTCAATCGATCGGCGATGAGGCGCGGCGGGCGATCGAAACCCCAGGCCAACAGGTGTTGCGTCCGCTGTCCCATCCCATTAAGCCCACTGGTGGCTTGGTCATCCTCAAGGGGAACCTTGCGCCGGAAGGCTGCGTGGTCAAAGTGGCAGGGCATTCCATGATGAAGTTCCGAGGGCCAGCCAAGGTCTTTGACCGGGAGGAGGACGCCTTCGCCGCCGTCAAGGCCGGGCAGATCAAAGCCGGTGATGTGGTGGTGATCCGTTACGAAGGGCCGGCAGGCGGGCCGGGCATGCGGGAGATGCTGGGCGTGACCGCCGCCATTGTCGGAGCCGGCCTGGGCGACTCGATCGCGCTCCTGACCGACGGCCGCTTCTCCGGCGCCACGCACGGGCTGATGGCCGGCCATGTCGCCCCGGAGGCGATAAAAGGCGGCTCGATCGCTGCGCTGAAGAATGGCGACATCATCGTGTTCGATATCAAAGCGCGTGCACTCACCGTTGAATTGACTCAGAAAGAAATTGCGTCCCGCCTCAAGAAGGTGAAGCCACCCGTCCCGCGCTACACCACCGGCGTCATGGCCAAATACGCCCGGCACGTGTCGTCAGCCTCCGAAGGGGCGGTGACAAGCTAGGTTGGAGTGTGGTGGACTTGAGCACAGCAGGAGAGCACTAACGACTTGCAGCGCACAAACGATCGGGTGGGATTTTCCCGGTTGATTGTTCTTTGACGGATGGAGGTGTCAACTACGCTGCTACGACTCTTGGCAACCTGAGTAGGGTTACTTCTTGACTTGACCCGGGGGTGCCCCGCCTGGAAGATTCCGGCCGCCGCCGACAGACATATTGGGTGGATTCCCTCCTTTTCCTACTCCGAAATCTCCACCGTGTCCACCGTTACCGCCCCCTCCCGTACTACCGCCGGTCCCACCATTGCCGCTGCCTCCGCCGCTGCTGCCCCCGCCTGGCGCCGTACCGACGCTGGTAAGGTTTGACGAAACAGACGGGACGGTGAACGCTCCTGAGATGACC
Organism: Nitrospirota bacterium; assembly: GCA_020028195.1. Classification (GTDB taxonomy): domain Bacteria; phylum Nitrospirota; class Nitrospiria; order Nitrospirales; family Nitrospiraceae; genus NS-7. The sequence continues at coordinate 1,740 of JAHWYE010000250.1, read as the reverse complement.
GCTGGTGGGGTCGAGGTGGTTTGGATCACACTCGCCGATGTCCTGCTCGCTGGGGTAATCACTCCCTGGGAGCTTCCCAGCTGCTGACCGACTGTTGCACGGATGGTGTTCGAGGCGCTTTCAGCTCGAGCGGTATCCTTCAGTTCAGTCCCCAGTATAGCCTGGCTGACGCTGAGGGGAGCATCCTCCGCAGCCGAGGCCGGCTCCGACGGGGGCTGACCTGCAAGCGCAGTTGAAAACTGGCCCGGGCGGATGCTGACCGTTTGCCCGCCTGATGTGAAATCAACGTTCCCTCTGGTACCGATATTCACGACGCCGCTGAGTTTGCCGTCGCTCCATACCACAAAGTAGGTTCCTCGCGCCGTCACCACCGCCGTGGGCGTATGCACCTCGAATTTCGAGCCGGCACCCGCGAAGACTTTACCTACGAGAGCACGCAGCCTTCCCTTGACCAGATCCAATCTGACCCTGCGCCGGTTCTGGTTCGGGTCGTAAATATGCTCGGTGATCTCAATCCGGCTGGATTCCCCCACGGTGAGCAGACTGTCGTCGTCAAAGAGCGCCTTCGTCCGGGACCTCCTCTGCGTCTCAATAACGTCCTGGAACAGGACGTCGCCATCGAGCTTGATCGGGACCGCGCCTGCGGCCTTTGGATGGGACACAGTCACTTGTCCTTGGACTGCGGTGAACTGACCGATCGCATCCGTCAACGTGTCTTGTGCAAAGACCCCTGTGCCAGCCAAGGAGAGAGGAATGACCACGCTGAGAGTCACGAGGTAGGGTTTCAAAGCCATCTTGAAATTCTGCAGAAGGAAGCTCGTTAGCTAATAGTAGAAGAGATGTGGCGCCTAATCTCTTACACGATTCTGTGGTGATTATTCAAGGGGCCTTCGACAGCATCATCGTCAGGGCCACGGGGTCCCACGTTAAGGACGCTGCTTACCGCTTTCCCCGGATGGTGCTATGCTTACTAATAGACGAAGCCTGTCAAGGTGAGGCAGGGGGAGGAATGATCATGACGGAACATCGCTTGGGACGCATGAGGACTGCGATGATGGTGTGCGCTGCAGTCATCCTCCTGGTGGGGCTGGTGGATTCTTGGGCAGGCAAGCCCATTTATTCCTATGTGGATGAGCGGGGGAACATCGTGGCAACCGATCGATTGGAGAATATCCCGGAACGCTATCGTGCCCGGGTCAAGGTCACGGAGAGCGTGGAAAGTGGGCAGCCGTCGAGCCAAAGCGGAGCCTCATCTCTCGTTTCAAGTATGCGTGGAGAAGGTCCGCTCTTATGGCTGATTGACCATTTGCCTTCCAAGATGATTCCCGGCATGAGCACCTACCAGTCCGTCATGTTGATCGGTGGCTTTCTCGCGTTCATGCTGTTCTACGGCGCCGGCAAACTGACCGGCAGTGCGTTTTTGCGGCTCCTCATGCCGTGGGCCATTGGATTCCTGGCATTGGCCACCCTGTACTTCATGTTTGTGTCTGATCTCGGCGACAAAGTTGCGACGCGGTCTGCAGCCAAAAGCGACGGGAGTCTCATCCACCAATTCCAAGAGAAAGGCAAACACATCGAGGGACAAAAACAAGAGAGACTCAAGCAATTTAATGAGATGAAGGACCGAGACTAGAGCGTAGGGGCCGGGCTGGGGACTGACAATGGCTCCGCTACTTCCGGATGACGGGGTCCAGGTTGAATGCCACGCTGATGCGTGGGGCGCTGCCGGTATAGATCCCG
>JAHWYE010000249.1 GCA_020028195.1 Nitrospirota bacterium | reverse complement strand
TCATGGAGCAGTTCCAGCGCCCGATCGAGCCGCTGCTGCGGAGAACCCGATCCTATGAGTGCGGAGACCACCGCTTCCAAAGCCGTGCACTCGTCAGTCAGTTGTTCTTCTGAAATGTCTGCCACGTTCATAAACTTGTAGGCACGAGGCTAGAGGCGATCGGCAATGGGGCGAAGTCTTCTTCCCCTTAGCCTCTTGCCCCTTGCCTATAGCCTTTCCAATAAACACAAAGGCGCCATGGCCCCCCATGAAGGTGAGACGCGCCTCGTCTCTCCCCCTCGGCAGGTCCTGGCGCCTTTGCCAGCTGGCCCGTCGCATTCCTAGAGCAACGGGCACCCCGTCCGACGACATTGTCGGACCACCTAGTAGCTATCAGCTGTTAGCCGTCAGCTTTCAGTATCCCAGGGAGCTGAGCGCTGATTGCTGATGGCTGATCGCTTCCTTACACGTCGTAGTACATGAAGAATTCGTACGGGTGCGGACGCAGCCTGAGTTGATCCACCTCGCGACCGCGCTTATACGCGATCCAGGTTTCAACCAAATCCTCGCTAAACACCCCGCCTTTGAGCAAGAACTGGTGGTCTCTCTCCAAGTTCTTGACCGCATCATCCAAGCTCCCGGGCATGGTCGGGATCCTGGCTGCCTCTCTCGGCTCGAGATCATAGAGATCCTTATCCATGGGCTCACCCGGATCGATCTTGTTCTCAATGCCGTCCAGTCCGGCCATAAGCATGGCGGCAAAAGCCAGGTACGGATTGCAGGCGGGGTCAGGGAACCGCACTTCAATGCGCTTGGCCTTCGGGCTTGGTGAATACATGGGAATCCGAATCCCGGCGGACCGATTGCGGCTGGAATAGGCCAACAGCACCGGAGCCTCAAACCCGGGAGTGAGCCGCTTGTAAGAATTGGTCGTGGGATTCGTGATGGCCGCCAGGGCCGGCGCATGCTTCAGGACGCCGCCGATATAGTGGAGACACATTTGAGAGACGCCGGCATACTCCTTCCCGGCAAACAGCGGTTTGCCTTCTTTCCAGATGCTTTGATGCGTGTGCATGCCGGAGCCGTTATCGCCGAACAGCGGCTTGGGCATAAAGGTGACGGTCTTGCCATGACGCCGGGCGACATTCTTGACCACGTACTTGTACATCATCATCTTGTCGGCCATCGTCACCAGCGAATCGAAGCGGAGGTCTATCTCGGCCTGTCCCGCCGTGGCCACCTCATGGTGGTGTTTCTCGATCGGGATCCCGGCCTTCTGCATCTCCAAAATCATCTCGCTCCGGATGTCCTGCTGGGTGTCCATGGGCGGAACCGGGAAGTAGCCTTCCTTGTGGCGTGGTTTGTTGCCGAGGTTGGCTCCCTCCTTCCCCGCGTTCCAGATTCCCTCGTCGGAATCGATGAAGTAGTAGCAGCTGTGGCTATTCTGGTCATAGCGGGCCTCGTCAAAGATAAAGAACTCGGCCTCGGGCCCCCAGTACGAAATCTCACCGATTTTGGTGCTCTTGAGATATTTCTCAGCCTTCAACGCAACATTCCGAGGGTCACGGTCATAGTTCTCCCGCGTGATGGGATCCACCACATTGCAGACTAGACTCAGGGTCGACACAGCCGTGAAGGGGTCCATGCAGGCGGTCGCCGGATCAGGGACTGCCAACATGTCGCTGTTGTGGATCGCCTTCCATCCCCTGATGGATGAGCCGTCGAACCCCGACCCATCTTTGAACGTCCCTTCGTTCAGCTCTTCGACCGGGATCGTAAAGTGCTGCCACGTGCCGAGCAAATCCACGAACTTGAGGTCCACGACCTGCACCTTGTGTTTCTTCGAAAATTCCAGTACCTCGCGGGAAGTCATTCCAAGCCTCCTTTCCTAGCCCCTTCTCATGATGATGAATACGACGACTGACGTTCAAGCTCGCTGACTTTCTCGCCCTTCTCATTCAGGAACCGATCAATGTCCTCCTTGATCGTCGCACGGATCGTCTCGAGGCGGCTGTGGTCCTGCAGCTTCGCCCCGTCCATATCAGTGACATAGAACACGTCCACCACCTGATCCAACCGCGTCGAGATGCGCGCGGCAAGCACCGACAGGCCCAGGGTGAAGATGGCATGAGTGATCACAAATAGCAGCCCCTGCCGATCGTCGGCAAACACGTCGATGATGGTCGCACGGTCCGAAGTTTCATTGTCCACCTGCACCTCGGTTGCCTGACGGCTGGAAGGAAGGCGACGCGCGGTCGAGAGCCTGCTGCCGCGGCCCATCAAGTGTTCGACCGTCTCCTGCCCCTGCAGGACCTTGGCGATGGTGCGACCGATGCTGGCTCGACGTTCCAGCGGCGGTGTGCCGGCATAGTCCGGATCACTCACCTGAAAGGTGTCCACCACGACCCCGTCCTCGCGGGTGATGATCTGGGCATCCAAGATGTGCAGGCCCATGGCAGCCATCACGCCCGCAATTTTCGAGAAAATCCCAGGAGTCAGATCATTGAAGGTCATCACGGTGTATTCACAGGTGCCCAGCGCCTGGTTGAAGGTGTCCTCCACCAGCACCCCGTTGGGTAGCAATTGCTGAATCGCCGCCAAGTGCGCCGCAATCCTGGCTGGAGGGGTCCCGTATAGGTAGCGCACCGGAAACTGACCCAGTTGCGATTCGATCCGCTGGAGGTCCATGTTATTCTTCGCCAGCCCTGCCGCTTCACCCGCGACCTCCTCCGCCAGTTTCTTGAGACGCTCTGGGCCGGCCCCGGTTTCCCGCTCGCCCGAGACCTCCGGCAGCGTCCGCAGGTACAACTCGATCAACAAGGATTCCTTCCACTTCGTCAAGACGCCCGGCCCCACTGCCGCGAGATCGGCGGCGGTCAACACAAACAGTTTACGGAGCACCTCAGGCGTCGCGACTGCCCGCGCAAACGTCAACAGCACCTTTTCGTCATAGGGGTCACGCCGGAAGGCGGTGTGGGCCATCATCAGATGGCGATGCACCAGAAAGGCCAACGTGCGCCTCTCCTGCTCGTCATAACCCAACCGAGCCGCGGTTTCCTCGGCAATGGCCTTCCCGACCTCGCTGTGGTCTTCCTCGCGCCCCTTCCCAAGGTCATGCAGGAGGACCGCCAAATGAAGCAGGTCTTTGCGGTGGATCTCTTCATAGACCTCCTTGAAAATCCCTGGCTCCTGGCCCAATTCCTCGGCTTTCGCAACCGCCAGCAGGCTGTGCTCATCCACCGTGTACTTGTGGTACTGGTTGAACTGCATCAGCCCTCGCACCGTCGAGAATACCGGGATGAGCTTCTCCAGGAGATGGGCCCGGTGCATCGCGTTGAGAGTGTCGGCCACACCAGGCCCCGACAGGATCTGCAAAAAGATCCGACTCACCTCCGGCGTATGAAACGCCTCCTCCGAGACCGTCTCCACATGTCGGTGGATGTCTTCGAGCAGCGTGGTATCGACCGTGAGCCGGCGGCAGCGGGCCAGATCAAACAGCCGAAGCAGCAAGTCCGGACTGTCCAGCACACGAGGCCGCAACTCCGCCGGAACCGTGAGCTGTTCCCCGCTGACCAGGAAATGGCCATCCAGCCGCGGCGAGGGCAAGAACCTGGCGAGGCGGCGCCAGATCGGCACACGTCGGCATCGATCCACAAACCGCATGCAGAGCTCGTGTAGCCCCATCGTATGGCGGTAGTACTGCTGCATGAA
>JAHWYE010000047.1 GCA_020028195.1 Nitrospirota bacterium | reverse complement strand
GCGGGACAGCCGCGTCAGCAAGGCCTCCGCTAATGCCGCCCCTTCAGCCGGATCGGTGGAGGTGACCGGCTCATCCACCAGGACCAAGGCCCTGGACGGTTCCTCCCCCATTGTGGGCGCCTCATGGCTCGGCGACGCCTGCTCCAGGAGCCGGATCATCTGGGTGATGTGGGCCGAGAAGCTGGAGAGATCCTTGACCAGATCCTGCGCGTCCCCGATGTCCGCGTACACCTCCGGGAAGAGCGCCATCTCGGAGTCCGCCCCGCAAGGGGGGTGCAGTCCGGCCCGGACCATCAGGGCAAACAGCCCGACGATCTTCAATGTCACGGTTTTCCCGCCCGTATTGGGCCCGGAGATTACCAGCACGCGCACCGGCTCATCCACCAGAATGTCGTTCGCCACGACGCGCTCTCTCGTCAGCACCAGCAAAGGGTGGCGCGCCTGCCGCAGCGCAATCCGTCCGCGGCTATTGAGCGCAACCGGCCGCCCCTTCACCAGACGGCTGAACGACGCCTTGGCCGCGATACAGTCCAGCGCTGCGAGCACTTCCTGCCAGTCCAGCAAGGTCGGCGCATGACTCGCCACCAGCACGGAGAGTTCCTGAAGAATCCGTCGGACTTCTCGCGCGACCTCCAACTCTGCCACCTTGATCGCGTTGTTGAGCTCCACCAGCTCGCGAGGCTCCAGGAAGACCGTCGCTCCGCTGCCTGAGACGTCGTGGACGATGCCGGGGATCTTCGCGCGCATCTCGGCCTTCACCGGCACGACATACCGACCCTCGCGTTGGGCGAAGTACCGTTCCTGGAGGACCCCGGCATACCGCCTGGAAGCCAGGATCGTGTCCAGCCGGTGGCGCATCTGTTGTTTCAGATCCTGCGCGCGGTGGGTAAGCCGACGCAACTCGGGCGTCGCCGACTCGCGAATGTTGCCCTCCTGGTCAACGGCCCGGTCAATCGCCGCTTTGACCTGCTCGCCCTGATACATCTCGTCCAGCGGTGCCGCCACTGCGGAGAGGACCGGGACTAGCTCGCGGCGCTGCCTGAAATACCGAGCGACTTCCGTAGCGAGTCCCAGCACGAGAGACACATCCCGTAACTCATGGGGCTCCAGCGGTGCGCCCTTGGCCACACGCCCGAGGGCTTCCCTCAGATCGGGGAATGGGAGAGACGGGAAGGGGTCACCACGTTCCTCCAAACTCACCATCTCGCGGGTCTCCTGCAACCTGGCCTCGGCTGCCTCGAGATCCGTCTCGAGCGGAATAGTTCGGCACCGTTCGGCTCCCATGCTTGAGCGGGCTTGCCCAGCAAGGATCTCGAGGACACGATCCCACTCCAACACCCTCATGGCTTGCTGCAAGAGAGACCGATCGCCCATTGTTTGTTGATGACCTCCGGCGGCTTCCCAAAAGATCAAACGGTTGGGGAGCGCCTGGGTGAACCAGAGCGCTTTTAATGGATGGAGGGTGGACTCTACAGTACAAAGGATACCCAAGCAAGGGCATCGGCGAGCCACCCACCTAGCTTGACAACTTTTTGACGCCTGAGTACTATGATCACCCCGTGCCGGTTGTTGTGCAGCCGGCATCTTTTTTCTCTGAGGGCATCAGATCCATCATGGCTATCCGTGTCGGCATCAACGGGTTTGGACGGATCGGTCGGAATGTCTTTCGGGCCTCGCTGGACGACCCGGACCTCCATTTCATCGCGATCAACGATCTCACGGACGCCAAGACCCTGGCTTACCTGCTGAAGTATGACTCGGTACATGGCACCCTGAAGCAGGACGTCGAGGCCAGAGACGATCAGCTCATCGTGGGCGGCAAGTCCGTGACCATCCTGGCCAAGAAGGACCCCAAGGAGCTGCCCTGGAAAGACCTGGGCGTGGACCTGGTGATCGAATCAACCGGTCGGTTTACCGACCGTGAAGGAGCCAGTCGTCATCTGTCGGCCGGTGCCAAGTGGGTCATCATCTCGGCCCCGGCCAAGGACCCGGACGTCACCATCGTGCTAGGCGTGAACGAGCAGACCTACGATCCCCGCACACACCACATCATTTCCAACGCGTCCTGCACAACTAATTGCCTCGCGCCGGTCGCCAAGGTGCTCCTGGACAACTTCGGCATCCGCCACGGCGTGATGACCACCATCCATTCCTACACGAACGATCAGCAGCTTCTGGACCTGCCGCACAAGGACCTGCGCCGCGCCCGAGCGGCGGCTATCTCGATGATTCCGACCAGCACCGGCGCCGCCAAGGCGTTGCACCTGGTCCTCCCCCAGCTCAAGGGCAAGATGGACGGCATGGCCATTCGCGTCCCCACCCCCAACGTGTCGCTGGTGGACCTGACAGTCGAAACGGAGAAGGACTGCGATGTCGCTTCTGTGAATGACGCCTTTCGGCGAGCATCCCAAGGGTCTCTGAAGGGAATCTTGCAGTACTCCGAGGCACCGATCGTCTCCATAGACCAGAAAGGCGACCCCCACTCCGCAACGCTGGACGCGCCGCTGACAATAATCCTGGAACACCGCCTGGTGAAGGTGATCGCGTGGTATGACAATGAGTGGGGGTATTCGTGTCGCGTCCGCGATCTCATCAAATTGATCGCGGCCAAGTCCTGACGACCTTCACCCCCTCCACCGTGTTCCCCGCGCCAATCGTCCGCAGCGTCACCGGGCACGAGCAGGGGTCGCGCATCGCGGCAAAGGAGCGCTGATGAACCTGCGCAAGCAGACGATCCAGGACGTCGATCTTCGGGACAAGCGCGTCATCATCCGAGCCGATTTCAACGTTCCACTCGACGACGCGCTTCAGATCACGGACGACACCCGTATCCGCTCCACCCTGCCTACCATCAACCGCGCCGTGGACGAAGGCGCGAAGGTCATTCTGTGCTCGCACCTCGGTCGCCCCAAAGGCAAGCCGGATCCTAAGCTCAGCCTTGCGCCGATCGCCAAGCGGCTCCAGCGGCTGCTGGGCAAAGAGGTCACCTTCGCCCCGGACTGTATCGGGACAGCGGTCGAAGGGCTGGTGGCCCGGATGAAGCCCGGCGATGTCCTGCTGCTGGAAAACCTCCGCTTTCATCCGGGGGAGGAGAAAAACGACGAGGCCTTCTCGCGCGCGCTCGCTTCGTTGGGGGATGTCTATATTAACGACGCATTCGGGGCGGCCCATCGCGCCCATGCCTCGATCGTCGGCATTCCGAAGTTCATCAAGGTTGCGGCCGCCGGCTATCTGTTAAAGAAGGAGATCGAATACCTCGTAGGCGCCGTCGCTGACCCGGTTCGACCATTCGTGGCCATTCTTGGAGGAGCCAAGGTCTCCGGGAAAATCGAGGTGATTGAAAACCTGGGAAAGCGCGTTGATAAGGTCATCATCGGCGGAGGCATGGCCTTCACCTTTATCAAGGCGATGGGGCAGGAAATCGGCAACTCCTTGGTCGAGGACAACATGCTGGAGTTTGCACGGGGCATCCATGAACACGCCCTCTCTCGCGGGGTCAAGTTTTACCTTCCCGTGGACTGCGTCGTCGCCCACAGCCGAGAACCCGGAGCCGAGACTAAGCTCGTCCCCGTGCAAGAAATCCCGAAGGGCTGGTATGGGTTGGACATCGGTCCGGCCTCGGTCAAGTTGTTCAGTGAAGCGGTGCAGAATGCGAAGACAATTCTCTGGAACGGACCGATGGGTGTTTTCGAGATGGACGCGTTTGCGCGCGGCACGTTTGCCATGGCCCATGCGGTCGCCAACGCCTACGCGTTGACCATCGTGGGTGGAGGAGACACGGCACTGGCGGTCCATCGGGCCGGCGAATCCGAAAGCATGACGTTCATCTCCACTGGGGGTGGTGCAGCCCTGGAGCTCCTGGAAGGAAAGCAGCTCCCCGGCCTTGTGGCGCTGCCGGACCGAGAGGTGTGAAGGGGACTGTGCCGCGACGACTCATCGTAGGTAACTGGAAGATGCACAAGACCGCTGCGGAAGCGGCAGCGATCGTGCAGCAGCTCTCGAAGCTGGTTCCTCAATCAGGAAACGTTGAGGTCGTCCTGGCGCCGCCCTTTACCGCACTCCATGCCGCGGGCCAAGCCATGCCTGTCCCTCATCCCTTCAGCTTGGCGGCGCAGAACCTGTTCTGGGAAGACCAGGGGCCCTTCACGGGTGAAGTGTCCGCCCCCATGCTCAAGGAACTGGGTTGTCACTATGTGATTCTCGGGCACTCGGAGCGGAGGCAACACTTCGGCGAGCAGGATGAAGGGATCAATCGAAAAATCCGGGCTTCCCTCCGTCACAGGTTGCGTCCGATTCTGTGCGTGGGGGAGTCCCTGAGCGACCGCGAGGGCGGGCGCACGGAGACGGTGGTCATCGGCCAACTCCTCCGGTGCCTGGATGGGATCTCGAAGGACGAGCTACGCATGATCACAATCGCCTACGAGCCGGTGTGGGCGATTGGGACCGGCCGCGCGGCGTCGACGGACCAGGCCGCGGCGGTTCACAAAACCCTGCGCGCCACTTTAGCCAGCAGTTGGGGGCCTGAGGCCTGCGAGCCTGTCCGCGTCCTTTATGGGGGAAGCGTGACCCCCGAAAATGCCGGTGAGTTTCTGTCATCAGACCAGGTCAACGGGGCCCTGGTCGGAGGGGCTTGTCTGGATCCCCTGTCCTTTGCTAAGATCATCTCCCTCGCGCAGAACGTGGCCGGATAGGAAACCGACGGAAAGAGGAACAGCATGTATACCTTGGCCGTGATCGTCCATGTCATCGTGTGCTTCTTGATGATCGGCGCCATTCTCCTTCAGGCAGGCAAGGGCGCCGAGATCGGGGCCGCTTTTGGAGGGTCCAGCCAGACCGTGTTCGGGAGTCGTGGACCTGGCACATTCCTCAGCAAAGTGACGGTGGCAGCGGCGATTATTTTTATGTTGACCTCACTCGGCCTCGCGGTGCTCTCGAAAGAACGGACCTTCTCCTCAACCGTCATTGATCTCAACAAAAAAGAATCCCCATCCGATACCCAGCCGACCGCACCGACACAGGAGTCTACGCAGGATAAGCCTTCAGGCGAAGCCAGCCCTTCAACGCCCCCCACCCCATAGCGCAGAGCCTGTAATCGTCAGCCCTTGATCTGCCTGGTTCGTTTGGTTCGTCTTGTTTGTTTGGTCTCTTTGGTTTCAACGAGACAAACCAGATAAACCAAAAGAAGCGGACAACAAGCACCTGCTCGCTGAAAGCTGATGACTGACTGCTGAAGGCTGAACGGAAGGGGGGTTAGACGCGAGTTAACCAGCTTTCGTGCGAAGAATCTTCCCCGCGCACGATCTCGAAGAAGGTTTTTTGCAGATCCATCGTCAAAGGGCCTGGCTTGCCGGTACCGATCCGGCGGCCATCAATTTCACGGACCGGCGCAATTTCCGCGGCCGTGCCGGTCAGGAAGACTTCATCTGCCACATACATGGCATCGCGGGTGAATCGCTCCTCGACCACAGGGATACCCCGTTCCCGCGCCAGCTGAAGGACTGAATTCCTAGTAATGCCTTCCAAAATAGACGTAAGCGGTGTCGTCTTTAACTGTCCATTGCGGACGATGAAAATATTTTCTCCCGAGCCTTCCGAGACGTAACCATCCGCGTCCAGTAGAATCGCCTCGTCGTACCCATCGGCCTTGACCTCGCGCTTCGCCAGGATCGAGTTGACATAGTAGCCGGAAATCTTCGCGCGAGTCATGGCGACATTCACGTGATGGCGAGTGAAGGACGAGACCTTCGCCCTGATCCCGTTGGTGAGCGCCTCGTCACCGAGATAGGTACCCCACTGCCAGGCAGCAATCGCCATGCGAATCGGGTTCTCGCCCGGATAGAGCCCCATCGCACCGTATCCGATGTAGACGAGGGGCCGGATGTAGCAGGCCTCCAACCGATTCACGCGAACCGTTTCCACGATCGCATCCGCTACCTGTTTCTTCTCGTAGGGAATCTGCATCATCGCGATGTGCGCCGACCCGAACAGCCGATCAACGTGCTCGGGGAGACGAAAGATGGCGGACCCTTTGCGACCCTTATAACAACGGATGCCCTCGAACGCGGCCAGCCCGTAGTGAAGCGAATGGGTCAAGACATGCACCGAGGCATCCGCCCAATTGACGAACTTGCCATCCATCCAGATTTTTTCGCTTGGTTGCAGCATGACTCGGCCGAGAGAACGCTTCAGACAGGGCTTACATGGTCGAGAGCGCAGCAGTCAGCGCCACTATAGCAGCGCCTTGGAATTTCTGTCAACGCGCGCCGCCCAAACAGCACATCCCTCGGGCACGAAATGTTCTCAGTCTCCATGCTTGTCAACAACATGCCGGCACCTTGACACTTTTCAAACGGCTATGATACAAAGCTACACTTTATGGGAAGCTGAAGCATGTACGCGATTGTGGAGACCGGAGGCAAACAGTATCGGGTTGAACCGGGGACGGTTCTCCGGGTCGAGACCCTGCCTGGTGAAGTGGGCGCGCAGATCGAATTGAAGCAAGTTCGGCTGGTCCAGAGCGAGGCTGGCCTTGTGGTCGGGCATCCCTTGATCACAGGGGCTCGCGTCAACGCCGAGATCATGCAACAGGGAAGAACGCGGTCCATCATGGTCTTCAAGAAGAAACGGCGAAAGAACTACCGGCGCACCAAAGGCCACCGCCAAGGGTTTACGCAGCTCCGGATCAGGAACATCGAAGCAGCGTCGAGTTAGTCAGGAGAGAAGGAGCGGGATATGGCAACCAATAAAGGCGGCGGATCATCTCGGAACGGCCGAGACAGTAACCCTCAATATCTCGGGGTCAAGGCGTTCAGCGGAGAACAGGTCACGGCCGGTAGCATTCTCGTCCGGCAGAGAGGAACCAAGTTTTTCCCAGGGTTCAACGTAGGCCTTGGCCGAGACCATACCCTCTTTGCGCGCCTTGCCGGCGTGGTCAAATTCGAAGGGGGGCGGGTCCGCCGAAAAGTCAGCGTCTATCCGCCGTCATCCGCGTCCTGATCCGGCCTCGCACGCGGCGTCTTCCAGTCTCCCCCTTATTACGGTATCCTCCTCTACCAGCCGCGTTCAGACGGTTGGACGCGGGCGATTTTCGTCCCTCGTGAAGCGTCGTTCGCAAGATACGCTTCACGCACCACGCTTCACAGTTTTGGTGTGCCATGTTCGTTGATGAGGTCCGCATTTTCGTCAAAGCCGGTCGAGGCGGGGATGGCGCCTGCAGCTTTCGACGAGAAAAGTACGTTCCACACGGGGGACCTGATGGGGGAGACGGCGGGAACGGTGGGAACGTGGTCGTGGCCGCCTCGCGACGTCTCACCACCCTTCTGGACCTCCGCTATCAGCAACACTATAAGGCCAAACCCGGCGGCCCAGGTAAAGGATCAAACCGACACGGACGCACTGCGCCGGATGTGATCATTCCCGTGCCGATTGGCACGGTGATCGCTGATGACACCACGGGCGAGGTCCTGGCTGACTTGACGGCCGAGGGACAATCCTACATCGTGGCGCGCGGAGGCCGTGGCGGTCGGGGCAACGCCCAGTTCGCGACCTCGACGAACCGAGTGCCGACCCAGACGGAACCAGGAACGGCAGAGGAGGACCGGTGGCTCAGACTCGAACTCAAACTGCTGGCAGACATCGGGCTCGTGGGATTGCCCAATGCGGGGAAATCCACGCTCATTGCGGCTATCTCCTCGGCGCGTCCCAAAATTGCGGATTATCCCTTCACCACCCTCACGCCCAACCTCGGGGTCGTTCGCTGGGGAGAGGACGGCAGTTTCGTAGTGGCCGACATTCCCGGCCTGATCGAGGGAGCTCACGAAGGCAAAGGGCTGGGGTTCCAATTCCTCAGACATATCGAACGCACTTCGTTCCTGCTTCACTTGGTTGACATCTCGGAGTGGGCACCCGAGGATCCGGTGGTCAGTTTCGAGGCCATGCGAAAGGAAGTCGCCGCTTACGGCAACAACCTGACAGCCAGACCGTTCGCCGTGGCCGGCACGAAGCTGGATATCAGCGGAAACCAGGAGCGCTTGGATCAGTTGCGGACCTATTGCAAACGGCGCCGTCTCCGACTGTTCCCGATCTCTGCCGTCACCAGGGAAGGACTCGACACGCTCGTCAGCTTCCTGGGCAAACGTGTTGACGCCTTGAGGAGGGCGCCATGCGCGACCAGCTCCTGAAGCAGGCCCGACGCATCGTGCTGAAGATCGGGAGCAGCCTGGTGGCTTCCCGAGAATCGGGGCTCAGGCTGGACAGTATTGACCGATTGACCAACGACATTTCCACGCTCAAGGAGGGCGGCCGCGAGGTCGTCGTCGTCACCTCAGGCGCCATCGTGTCCGGTATTAAGAAACTGGGGCTCAAGGGCTATCCCAAGAGCCTGCCCGTCAAGCAGGCCGCGGCTGCCGTGGGCCAGAGCCGGCTGATGTGGGCCTATGAGAAATCGTTTGAGCGACTGGGCCGGACCGTCGCCCAGATCCTGCTCACGCATCAAGACCTGGCGGACCGCCGGCGCTTCCTGAATGCCCGCCATACGCTGACCACCTTGATCGAATTGGGGGTCATTCCCCTCATCAATGAGAACGACACCGTGGCCGTTGACGAGATACGCGTCGGCGACAACGACACGCTGGCCGGAGACGTTGCCCACCTGGTGGATGCCGATCTGCTGGTGATGCTATCCGACGTCGATGGCCTGTTTACCGAAGACCCCCGCCGGAATCGTTCCGCCACCCTGATGCCTCTGATCACCGAGGTCACCCAGGATATCGAGCAGCGGGCCGGTCTTTCCCAGAGTTTCGAGGGCACTGGAGGCATGGCGACGAAGATCCAAGCTGCCAAGAAAGCGGCCGAGTACGGTGTCGCGACGCTGATCATGAATGGAGAAACACCGGGGCTGCTCTCAGCGGTCTTTGAAGGGGCCGGCGCCGGAACCTTCGTGCTGCCTCGCGACCGCCGGCTGACCAGCCGGAAGCACTGGATCGCGTACACCCTGCGCGCCAAAGGCCAGGTGGCGCTCGATGAGGGCGCCGTGGAGGCGCTCGTGCGTCGGGGGAAGAGCCTGCTCCCGTCGGGGATCATCGCCGTCACCGG
>JAHWYE010000248.1 GCA_020028195.1 Nitrospirota bacterium | reverse complement strand
ACCAACATTGGCTGACTATACAGCCTATCCGCCATTCATCAACCAATCGGTGCCGCCCTTAGTCATGCTCGCCATGTCGAAGGACCACCGGCTCTTCTACAAGGCCTACAACGACATCATGGATCTCGACAACGATGGATCCATCGATACGACATACAGAGACACGATCAACTACTACGGTTATTTCGATTCCAATAAGTGCTACAACTACAACAACAACCGCTTCGAACCGGCCGCTGCGGCGACAGGAGCAAACAGTCATTTCTGCTCCGGCTATTGGAGCGGGAACTTCCTCAACTGGGCCACGATGGCTCGGATTGACGTGATTCGCAAAGTGCTCTATGGAGGCAAGCGCATCGTCGATACCGGGGGAGCTGGTGCAGTGACCGTCCTACAGCGGACCATGCTGACCCGTGACAATCACGCATGGGTCAAGGCGTACAATGGACCGAACATCTCGTCGCTGACGCCGACCACCTACAGCAGCATCACCTTCTGCAACCTCAACACGGCATCGACCGAAACCAATCCGTTGATCTGGGTCATGGACGGATATTTCCCCTATGCTGCGAGCACCGAAGTGAAACAGTGTGTCAATCAATTCCAAGGAGGAGCCGCGCTTGCACCGGCCTATACGTTTCGGGCGGAGATCCTGGTCTGTAACACATCGTGGCTGGAATCAAATTGCGAGCGCTATAAGAACACCGGCACGGGCGTGGTGACCTATAAGCCGGTCGGGCTGATCCAGAGGCAGGGGCTCAATACCCAGGGGACGGACGATCCTTCGGACGACGTCGTTCTGATGAAGTTCGCTCTGATCACTGGAAGCTATGGGGCAAACTTCAGTGGAGGTGTCCTTCGGAGCAATATCGTTGATGTCAATAACGAGATTACCTCTTCGGACGGGACGGTAAACACTTCAACGTCGAAGATCGTCAAGAACATAGACGGCTTTAAACTCCTCGGCTATAACTTCGTCACCGGCAATTACAACGCTGGCGGGTCAGAAGGATCTTGTACGACCTCCACCCCTTCTGATGGGGCGTGCAAGAGCTGGGGCAACCCCATCGGTGAGATGTATTATGAGGCGGTTCGATTCTTCAAGGGGTTGAGCGGACCGACCTCGCAGTATAAGCTTGCAACTCCTGACTACACTGGGGCTCCTCTGACCGTCGAATCTTCGTGGGTTGACCCATACGCCACCTGCCCATACTGTTCGAAACCTTTCGTTTTGTTGTTCAGCGACACATTCCCCTCGTTTGATTCCAATCAGCTTCCGGGTTCGTACTGGTATACAGCCATCAGTACCTCAGACACGCCAAGCGTGCAGACGCTGATGGATAATTCGCAGATCCAAGCCCTTGAAGGGATTGGGAGTGCCTTTATCGGGGAGTCGGCCGGCACCTATGATCGGAGCTGTACGACAAAGACAGGAAACATCAAGAGTTTCAGGGGTCTCTGTGTCGAGGAGCCGACGAAGCAAGGGTCCTATTACCTGGCAGGGCTCGCTCATTATGCAAAAATGACGGATCTGCGCTCAACCATTCAAGGCGATCAGAAAATCACGACCTACTCTGTGGCGACCAACGCGCCGATCCCGCTGCTTGAGTTTACGGTCAATGGCAACCAGGTGCAGATTGTGCCAATCTTCCATGACGGCTGTCCTTCTGCCACCGGCTATGCCGGTTGCACAAGTATAGGTCAGTTTGGAGATGCCACGAAGGGGTCTCTGGCGGATTTTAAGTACTGTGACAATGACGCGGATTGGACTACGGAGCAGGGGAATGGCTTTACCTCCTGCTTTGACATCATGTGGGATGACTCGGAGTTTGGCATGGACTATGACTTGGACATCCGCTATCGGATCTATTTTAAGTCCTCCGGGAGTACCGTTGACGTCAAGACCAAGGGCATCTATGCGAACTCTGGGCATACCAATTTCGCCGGGTACTTCATTGCTGGCGTGAGTGCGACAGGAGAGTATCTTGAGCTTCGCTGCGGTGGAGGCCTGGCAGGCGGCACGGACTGTGACAAGGCTGACGATGGGAACGAGACCGCAGAAACCACCCGGACGTTTACAGCAACCGGCTCCATCACCGGATTTCTGAAAGATCCCCTCTGGTATGCCGCCAAGTACGGTGGGTTTGATGATAAGGATGCATCCGGGACACCGAATCTCCCGGAGGAGTGGGACAAAGACGGGAATGGTGTGCCAGACACTTATTTCTATGCGGCGAACCCGTTGCAATTGGAGGCGAAACTCGCCGAAGCCTTTGCAGCCATCTTGAACCGGGCCTCCTCCGGGACTGCGGCCTCAGTCTTAGCCTCTTCCGCGACCGGCGAGGGTGCGCTCTATCAGGCCTTCTTCTTTCCCACGCAGTTCGAGGGAACGAGGGAAATCAAGTGGACCGGCTATACCCAGGGCCTCTTCCTTGATAGCTTCGGCAACCTGCGGGAAGACACTCTGGCAGATGGCAAGCTGGTCTACCAGGACGACAACATTATTGTGACTCGTTTCGATGCGGCCAGCAGCAGCGTCAAGGTTGACCGGTTCTTGGATGCCAACGGGGATGGCAAGGCAGACAGCGCGACGCCCACAGCCACCGTCGATCTGAACCAAGTAAAACCCATCTGGGAGGCAGGCAAGCAACTGGCCCTAATGACTTCCGCCTCCCGCAAGATCCTGACCTGGGTAGACACGGACAACGATAAGCTGGTGGATGCTGGCGAGCAGATCGTCTTCAGCACCGCAAATTCCTCGACCCTAGCTCCCTATTTGCGTGCGGGGGCGGCTCCCTACACGGCGGACAATATCATCAACTTTATCCGCGGAAACCAGATCGCAGGGCTCCGCGACCGGCAACTCACGGTAGGGGGTTCCTTGAAGGTCTGGAAACTGGGCGACCCAATTTATGCCACTCCGGTCATCGTGGCAGGGCCGAAAGAGCGCTATGACGTGATTTACGGGGACGCCAGCTATACAGCCTTCTTCCAACAGTATCGGAACCGCCGGCAGGTGTCCTACGTGGGGGCCAACGACGGGATGCTCCACGCCTTCAATGTCGGCTTTTATCATCGGGGAGATGATCCCAGCACAACCACCAAGATCGAACATGGCTGGTTCACGCGAACCGCTACCGACAACAGCAGCGGCCCGCTGTTGGGCGACGAACTGTGGGGCTTCATTCCCCAAGAACTGCTGCCTCACCTTCGGTGGCTGGCTCAGCCAGACTATACCCACGTGTATTACGTGGATTTGAAGCCGAAGATCACCGATGCCCGCATCTTCACACCGGATACCGATCATCCGAATGGCTGGGGAACGGTCTTGATCGGGGGCTTCCGGATGGGTGGAAGCTGTGGAAACTGTCCTGCTCTAAACGGGCGGCCAATGACCGTCAACGCCGACTTTAACGGCGATGGAGATACCACCGACGCTGGGGACACCCGTACCTTCTACAGCGTCTACTTTGTGCTGGACATCACCAATCCGGAAGTGGATCCGAAGCTTCTCTGGGTCTTTAGCTCGAGCGACCTGGGGATGACCACGAGCTATCCGGCCGTGGTCCGGGTCAATCCGACTGCCGACGCCAAGACCAGCAACACCAACGCGAAATGGTTTTCCGTGTTCGGGTCCGGTCCTACTGGCTATGACGGCGGTATCGTGCAGAGCGCCAAACTTTACGCCATAGATCTGGTGACCGGTCCT
>JAHWYE010000247.1 GCA_020028195.1 Nitrospirota bacterium | reverse complement strand
GCACCTTGAGCACCTGCTCCACCGCAGGGGCCTTCTCCATCAGGAGTAACATCCCGCCGGAGCTGATGTTCACCGAGAGAGCCCTGCCCAGTCCATGTCGAACCACGACCGGATCCGGCTCGATCGGCGCAGTGAGCTCGTACGGAATCTGCCGCAACAATGCGACACGCTCATTGTGCTTCTGGTTGCTGGCTGTGATGGGCCAGTCCCAATCGTTGGTTGCAGGTGTCACGAGTCCCCTCCCTGGCTTAGTGTCTGGAGCCATTGTGAGTGTGCCTTATGGCGAAGGTGCTGATGCAATTCCTCGCTTGCGTTTGAGAGGAACTCTGCACGTGAGCACCGTAGGTTGCTAGACCCCCCAGTGCTTCGCCACCCATCCCATTCGTCTCATTCCACTGCACGTGAGCCCCACGCAAACCTAAGCCGAGGGCCTCGCTGCTCGAGCTACCTGACCAGACTCCAACTTCTTGGGTATTGGCTTTTCGTCCGCGCCGCTAACGGGGATCCTGATCGTCGGCGCGGCGCATCACATATACTCGGCAAGATCATCCTGCTCCATAACAAGAAGGTGTGAAGTGAAGTGCACCTTCAATCCGTTCCAAACAATGCGTCACTGTAAGAGAATGCCCCCAAACCAACAATACCGATGATGTAGGCCCTACTATACGAAAGGTGGGTGTTGACTCCCTCCGAAGGGTTAGAGTACTATCCATGCCAATTACTCCATCACGATCCCTGCCCAAGCAGGCGTAGATTATTAGGTTGTCTTGTCTAGCCTAGGAGAAGTCGTCAAACCGTCCAGTTGCGCCGGTCACCTGGAATCAGGGAGCGCGGTTTATGAATGAGGCACTGAACTCCAGTGACCATGTGGATATCATTGCCGATCAACGCGCGGGCCCAGGTATTGTGGTACTGACGTCAACTATGCAGTTGCTGCACATGAACCGACAGGCAGCGGACCTGTCAACGCAGATTAATAAGGCTGAAAACAGCAAAGAAAACAAGAAGATCGCGCACGGCGTTATTCCGACGGCGCTGACGGAACTCTGCACCGAAATCTTGAAAGTCCTCCAAGTGCGCACGGAGGCAAAGGATTGGGAGCAATTCGAGGTCAAACGCCTAGCTGGCGATCCAGCGAAACCGATACTTCTTCGCGGGTTCGGGTTACCAGACCGAGGGGGCATTCAGCAGTCACGTATCGTCATCACCATGGAAGAAGTCGGGCGCAGGCCACAGGCCGGCACGGAGCAGGCCAAGGAGCGATTTCAGCTCACTGACCGTGAGCAGACTGTGGTCGAACATCTGGCTAAGGGCTGGACGAACAAGGAGATCGCGAACACGCTCGGGATCACCGAACAGACCGTCAAAGAACACATCAAGCACATCATGCAGAAAACCAAGTCCACCACCCGTACTGGAATTCTTGCGCAGGTCTTCCGCTCGTAATCTCGAGTGCGGCCCACGGAGGGATTCTTCCTCGCGGCGCTTAAACCACCCGAGCGGGACACACTATCGGAAAAGGTGGAGGGGGAGCGATCTGAGCGTGAGTAAGTTTAGAACAGGGTATAGATGAAGGGCGCTACGGCAGAGCCTTGGGTCAGGACGATCAGGCTCCCGAGTAATGCCAGGACGAGAATGATCGGAAGTAACCAGAACTTCTTTCTTTCCTTCATGAAAGCCCACAGCTCCGCGATAAATTCGACCACGGCAACGCCTCCCCAAGATTAAAATTGTCGTGACATGTGCGAACCAGCCCGCGGTTCTCTCATGACGCGGTACGTGCTCGCGTCCGGTTCAAACCTGCGACGCATCGAGTCTTTGGCCAGCAGGAACTGCCTCACAAATCCGACCGGTGTAAAGAGTCCGTACAGAATGAGTCCCAGGATGATCCTCGTGTTGATCCAGCCTAGGGCCTCACCCAGCATCATCCATACCCTATATACCGGCCTCAAGCTCCTTGGCCACACAAGAGCCGGACCTGCCAACAATCCGGCCAGGACAAACGCCCACAGCCGGGGTTCCTCGCTTCGAAAGAACCAAGGCCAGAGGGCAATCAGCGCAAAGATCCCCCCGACCATCAGGCCAAAGCTCTTCAGTTGTTTCACTTCAACCCGGTGAGTCACGAGCGCTCCCCTCGTTAATCCAACTCGAACTCTTTTCTCCAGTCCGAATCTTCGACCAACGGCTTCTGATTAGCCTTGTATAACATGCAGTTTTCCAGCACCAGCGCATCCATCTCCGTCCGCATGAAACAGAGGTACGCATCCTGTGGTGAGCCGACAATGGGTTCGCCCCGCACGTTGAACGACGTGTTGACCAAGACGCCGCATCCCGTCTTGGCCTCGAAGGCTTTGAGCAACTTGTAGTATCCGGGATTGGTCTCCTCGTGAACCGTTTGAATACGGGCCGAGTAATCGAGGTGCGTGACCGCGGGAATATCGGACCGTGGCACGTTCAGCAACTCAATCCCCCACAACTTTTGCTGCTCCTCCGTCAGCACGGTCCGGCGTTTCTCGCGGACGGGCGCCACCAACAGCATGTAAGGGCTATCCGTGTCCAGGTCAAAATAGTCCGACACCCGCTCCCGCAGCACCGAGGGGGCAAAGGGCCGGAAGGACTCTCGATACTTGATCTTGAGGTTCATGACCGATTGCATCCTCCGGTTTCTGGCATCCCCAAGGATGCTCCGTCCGCCGAGCGCTCTCGGCCCGAATTCCATCCGGCCCTGGAACCAGCCGACGACCTTCCCGGACGCCAGGTCCTCCGCGACTCGATCCAACAGCGCTTCGTCGTTCAAGCGTACATACTCGGCCCCTTGCTTCTGCAGAAAGGATTCAATCTCTTCATTCGAAAAGGACGGCCCCAGAAAGGCTCCGCGCATCTTGTCGCCGGTCCCGTTGACTCGGCGAGGCTGCTCTTCAAACTTATGCCACGCAGCCAGCGCTGCGCCGATCGCTCCTCCCGCATCGCCCGCTGCCGGCTGGATCCAGATTTCCTTGTAAGGCCCCTCCCGCAGGATTCTTCCATTGCCCACGCAGTTCAGCGCAACGCCGCCGGCCAGACAGAGATGCTGTGCCCCTGTCTCACGATGTAGGGTTCTGGCCAGACGCAACATGACCTCCTCGGTGACTTCCTGGATGGATCGCGCGAGGTCCATCTCCCGCTGAGTCAGCGGGGTCTCGGGCTTCCGCGGGGGACCGCCGAACAGCGCGTCAAACTTTCGATTGGTCATGGTCAGGCCAGTACAATAGTTGAAATAGTCCATATTGAGACGGAAGGTTCCGTCAGGCTTAAGGTCTATCAGATGATCATACAGGGCCTTCACATACTCAGGCCGACCATATGGGGCCAGCCCCATGACCTTGTATTCGCCGGAGTTCACCTTGAACCCGGTGTAATAGGTAAAGGCCGAGTAGAGGAGGCCGAGCGAGTGCGGAAACGTGATCTCCCAGAGGGGGGTGATCTCCCTCCCTTGGCCCAGCCAGGCCGAAGTGGTCGCCCATTCGCCGACCCCGTCCATGCAGAGGATCGCGGCCGTTTCGTATGGTGAGGGATAGAAGGCCGAGGCAGCATGGGATTCGTGGTGCTCTGAGAAGAGGACCGGCGGCAAGTCCGATTTCGATGCACCGCCGGCGAGCGCCAGAAGGTCCTTCTGCAGTAGACTCTTCTGCATCAGTTTCTCTTTCAGCCACAAGGGCATGGCCGCCACGAAGGAGCGGATC
>JAHWYE010000246.1 GCA_020028195.1 Nitrospirota bacterium | reverse complement strand
TCAGCCGGTTCGCCAGCGCCTCAGCGCGCCAGTCGAGGGCCGCGGCGACCGTTGGCAGCGACTGAATGGCGAGGTCGCACGGGAGCCCTTTGGACGCCGCTTGTTGAGTCGCCCACTGGCGCAGACGGGCCAAGAGGCGACGATCATTGAACCGTTTCCACACCACGCTGATCGCGAGGCGATCGATTCTGCGCTTCGTGCGTGGGACCTGGCGCATCGTCGTGCCTGTCATCGGTAGAACCGCAGGCCGGCCACTTGCGAGACCAATTCCTCGACCCGCCGGTTCACCGCGCTGAACGGATCCATGCACAGGATGGTCTCTTCCCAGTACCCGTTGAGCTTCAGGTACGTCCAATCGACCGTATAGGACCGGTTCTTGGCCCTGGCGAACCGGATGAAGTCCCCGCGCACCTTGGCCCGCGTCGTTTGGGGCGGAACGGACATGGCGCGCTGGATCGCCTCCTCATCCACGATCCGTTCGATCATGTCCCGCGACTCCATCAAATAATAGAGTCCCCGTGTCCGCTTGACGTCATGATATTGGAGATCCATCAGAAACACTCGGGGATCATCCAAGCCGCATCCTTTCTTGTCAACAAACGATTGGATCAGCAGTCGTTTGCCGACCCAATCAATCTCCCGCGAGAGCTGCATCGGGTCGTCTTCCAGGCGATCCAGAACGCTGCCCCACCGGGCCAGCACATCATCCATGACCGCATCGTGTGCCTGCGTGCTCAGGTAATCATGCGCTCGCTCCAAGTACACCCGCTGGATCTCAATGGCGCTCACTTGCCGGCCATCGTCCAGCTTGACTTTCTTCTTGAGCGTCGGATCCCGGGAAATCTCCCGGATCGCCTTCACCGGGTCCTCCAACTCCATTCCGGTGACGGTGCATCCATCCTCGATCATGGAGAGGACCAGCGCGGCCACTCCCACCTTGAGGTAGGTGGTATACTCGGACATGTTCGAATCGCCGACGATGATGTGGAGCCGGCGGTACTTCTCAGCGTCGGCATGCGGTTCGTCCCTCGTATTGATGATGCTGCGGGACGACGTGGTCGAGGAGGACGTTTTCTCGTGGATATGTTGGGCTCGCTGCGAAATGAAATACTGCGGCTTGCCCGACACTTTGAGCACCTTTCCCGAGCCAGAATAGATCTGGCGCGTCACGAAGAACGGGATGAGCTGTTCGGTCACCTTCCAGAAATCCACATCCCGTCGCATCAGATAATTTTCGTGGCAGCCGTAGGTGTTGCCCAACGAGTCCGTGTTGTTCTTGAAAATGTAGATCTCACCTGACAGTCCTTCTTCCCTCAGCCGATCCTCGGCCGCCGGGAGGCAGGCCTCCAGCAAACGTTCCCCTGCCTTGTCGTGGATCACGAGGTCAGGGATGTTGTCGCATTCAGGTGTGGAATATTCCGGGTGGCAGCCAGTGTCCTGATAAAACCTCGCGCCGTTGACCAGAAAGGCGTTCGAAGGCCAACTATTGGGGATGAGTCCCTCGAAGATGTACCCGAGGACCTTCTCCATCGGCAGGTAGATCCGCCCGTTGGGCGAGAAGATCAGGCCATACTCGTTTTCAAGGCCGAAGATACGCTGTTTCATGGGCATGCAGCAGGGTGCGGATGTGACACGCCTTGAGCATACACTGCCCCACAGGGTACTTCAACATCAGGGCTCATTTCAGCGAGGGCGGACGGAGGAGGATCAGGCGAGGAGCTGGCGTGATTCGGACGGCGGAATACGGCGAAACTTGCGGCCTACGCGGGTGCGATCCAGCGCCGCGACTTCGAGCCCCTCGAACGGGAACTTCTGGTTCGTGACGCTCTCCAGCGCCGCGACGCAGAGAGAGAGCGCGGCCTTCAAGGTCAGGGGCTCGGTCTTGTATCGCTCCTTGAGAAAGACCTGGAGGGCCTCGGCTCGCCCTCCGCTCGCGGCAAAGCCCCGCTCGTCAAAAATGCTCCCGTCGAACGAGATGCGATACAGCTCGTTGGGATGTCCGGGTTCTCCCACCTGCGCGACGAGAATTTCGACCTCCAACGGCTTGAGTTCCTGGCTGAAGATGGTGCCGAGGCTTTGCGAGTAGCCGTTGGCCAGGGATCTGGCCGTCACGTCCTCGCGGCTGTACATGTACCCTTTGAGATCGGCATGGCGGATGCCGGCCTTGCGCAGGTTCTCAAACTCGCTGTACTTGCCGGCGCCGGAAAACGCGATGCTGTCGTAAATCTCAGAGATCTTGTACAAGGAGGCACTGGGATTGTCGGCGACCAGCAGCACGCCGCCCTCATATTCCATCGCGATGATGGAACGTCCCTTGGCGATGCCCTTCTTGGCATACTCCGCCTTATCCTGCATCATCTGCTCGGGAGAAACGTAGTAGGGCAACGGCATGGCTAGTCCCCGTTCTTGCGCGCTTCAATCAGCGCGGCGTAGACTGTTCCGATGCGCTGGTCGTCGACGTCCGTAATGCCTTCCGCACAAACCAGCTTGGCGCTTGGATAGATACCCCGCACGAGATCCGGCCCACCGGTTCCGACATCCTCTTCCGCCGCATTGTAGAGCGAGAGCAGGGCAATCCTGAGCGCGTCCTGTTCGGAAAGGTTTTTCCGAAAATGCTCTCGCATCGTGTTCCGCGCATCCTTCCCCCCGGAACCGATGGAATGGTAGTCCGACTCCTCATAGCGGCCGCCGGTGATGTCGTACTTAAAAATTCGTCCCTCCGCCCGCTTGAGCTCATAGCCGACATAAATCGGGAGCACGACCAGTCCCTGAAATACCATCGGGAGGTTCGCCTTGACCATTTGGCCCAGTTTGTTCGCTTTCCCTTCGCACGACAACTGGATCCCTTCGAGTTTTTCATAATGCTCGAGTTCCGTCTGAAAGAGTTTGGCCAGTTCGAGACAGGGGCCTGCTGCGCCGGCAATGGCGATCGCCGAGTGCTCGTCAATTTTGAAGACCTTCTCCATGCGACGACCGGCGATCTGAAATCCCTCAGTCGCCCGCCGGTCCCCCGCAATCAGGACCCCACCCTGATATTTAATCGCCAAAACCGTCGTACCATGGGTCATGGGCGGGACAAGAGATCCCCGGCCCTCATCGGGCAGCAGCGGCGATGGCGAGGACATCCATGCCCGGCTGGCCGGCACTAAATCGGGGCGCTGATGAACCAGGTAGTCGAAAAAGCTTGATCCGTACTCGTCAGGAAAGAGCGGCACGTCCTTGTCTCCTTCAGCCCTAGCTCGGCCGGCGCGTGAGGTTGGATACCGCAGCGTAGGCGTCGGGGCCAGCTCGGGGGGATGGGGGTCAGGCGGTCAGCTTGGCGAGTAACGACTCCGCCGAGTCGGATCCCTCCAGAAGCTCACGAGTGAGAGACTCGGTCCCGCGCAGAGGTTCCATCAACGGGATCTTCTTAATCGTGGTGTTCCCCACGTCGAACAGCACAGAGGTCCAGCTCGCGGCATAGACCTCTCGCGGAAATTTCTTGAGACAGCTTCCCCGGAAGTAGGCCCTGGTGCCGGTTGGCGCCGTCTGCTCCGCCTTGGTCACTTCGCTCTCCAGGAGCAGCCGCTCGATCATATTGCTGCGCTCCAAGGTGTAATACAATCCCTTGTCAGGTCTGACATCGTGGTACTGCAGATCCAAGAGCAACACCCGAGGATCGTTCCAGCCGAACCCTTTCCGCTCCATGTAGGACCGGATCATCTGCCGCTTGGCGACCCAGTCCA
>JAHWYE010000245.1 GCA_020028195.1 Nitrospirota bacterium | reverse complement strand
GCGGCGCCGGCGGTGGGCTGCTGTTCGCGGACAAGGAAGAGGAGCCCGGCTCGCGCATCAGCGACAGCGTCTTCGGTTCCGACTTGCTGCGGCCGCTGAGGTCTGTGAGCGGCGTCGGGTAGTCGCCGGTCAGACAGAGGATATTCCTGATGCCCAGCAGGTGCGCCCCCAGCAGATCCGACTGGATCGCCAGCCTATTCCGGTCCCGGCAGGTGATCTGCATAACCGGATCATGGCCCATCTCATAGAGGAGTCGGCAGATCGAGAGTGAGCTCGCCCGCATGATGGCAGCGGTGTTGTCGGTCACGTTGACGCCGTGAACGCGCCCCACCAAGTTTTTGGCGTTCTCGAGGAGGGCCAACGCATTCGTGCCCTTGGGTGGGTTGTATTCAACCGTGACAACGAAGCCACCCCGGTCCAACACCTCCTTGAGACGTCGCGGTCCCTTGCTCATCGCCCCTCCCTCACGCAAGGCCTGCCACGCGTTTGGCCGACTCCAGCGTGTTGTCCAGGAGCATGGCAATCGTCATGGGTCCGACGCCGCCTGGCACAGGAGAGATCCAGCCGGCTCGCTCGCTGACTGGTCCGAAATCCACGTCTCCTACGAACGTACCATCTTCCAGCCGGTTCACGCCGACGTCCACCACCACCGCGCCTTCCCGCACCATGTCAGCCGTCACGAACTTGGCTTTTCCGATCGCAACGACCAGGATCTCCGCCTCACGGCAAACGCCCGGCAGGTCTCGTGTCTTGGAATGACAGACGGTGACGGTCGCGTGACGGTGCATCAGCAGCAGGGCGGCAGGTTTGCCCACGATGTTGCTCCGGCCCACCACTACCGCCCGCCTGCCTTCAATCGCGACGCCAGTGGACTCGATCATTTTGATCACACCCTTCGGGGTGCAGGGGGTGAACATCGCCGTCCCCTCCACCAGCCGCCCCATATTGTAAGGATGAAATCCGTCGGCATCCTTATGCGGATCCACCGCATCCAGGATCACCTTGCTGTCAATCTGCTTGGGAAGCGGAAGCTGGACCAGGATCCCGTGGACCTTGGGATCGGCATTCACCTTCTCGATGAGGGTCAGCAATTCCGCTTGGGTCGTGCTGGTCGATAACTTATGCTCATCCACATAGATGCCGGCTGCATCGCAGGCCTTCTGTTTGTTTTTCACATAGAGCTTCGAAGCCGGATCCTCCCCGACCAGAATCGCCGCCAGACCGGGCCTGATCCCGGACCGGGTCTGCAGTTCCGCCACGTCTTTGGCGATGCGCTCCCGGATCGTCTGCGCCAAGGCTTTGCCATCAATCAACCGTGCTGACACCTGTTGGTTCCTCCCGAAAATTCAGTTCCCAAGTCGGTGAACGTCGCACAATAGCAGGGCGTAGAAATCCAAGTCAATGTCTAGGAGCCTGCCGGAGGATGCCTTCTGGCTCCTGCCTTCCTTGACAGGCCTTGAAAACGTCCGTTAGCATGCATGGATCCTGACATCTAGCATATCACCGTTCTTACGAAGCTTCTGTCCACACAGGCAGAGGAAGGCACCGATCCCCGTGTTTCCTCAGATTCCGTTGCACAGCTCTTCACGAAGACAGGCGCTGCTTGCTCTCGTCGGAAGCTTGCTCTTGCTAGTCGCTCCCGCCGTTGCAACAGCTCTCCAGATCACAGGCCTCCAGGCCCCCCAGAGTTTTTTGGCCGATCCTTCGGGTGAGCAGTACTTCATCTCGAACGTCAATGGAGACCCAGAGCTGAAGGACAACAATGGCTTTATCACGAAGCTGGACCAGGATGGCAAATTGGTCAAGCTGCAATTCATCAGGGGAGGAGAGGGCCAGACTATTCTGCACGCACCCAAGGGTATGGCGATCGTTGGTCAAGTCCTGTATGTCGCTGATCTGGACATGGTCCGCGGCTACGACAAGAGCACAGGCCAGCCCGTTGTCACCGTCTCGTTCGCGAACCACGCTAAAGCAGCGCAGGGACAGAACACGGCCTTGGCGGACCTGGCACATGACGGTCACGGCCTCCTTTACGCGTCGGACACCAATGCCAATACCGTCTATCGGATCGACACAACCAAGCAGCATGCGGTCTCAGTGCTGGTGCGTGACGCCACGTTGGCTGGGCCGAGAGGCCTGGCCGTGCATCCCAAGACCGGTCACCTGATCGTGGTCAGTTGGGACAAAGGGAAGATCCTGGAGGTCAGCGGCGACGGCACCATCACGGAGCTGGTTTCCAATTCATTCTTTTCATCTCGATTCCGTAATCTGGACGGGGTGGACTTCGACCAATGGGGCAACATGTACGTCTCGGACTTTACGACGGGAAAGATCTGGCGAATGAGGCCTGACCATCATTTCGACGTCATCGCCGAATTCCTCCCATCGCCAGCCGACATCGCCGTGGATCGTACGAAACACCTGATTCTGGTTCCGTATCTCTACGGCAACGCGGCGGAAATGAACGGGCTTGAATCACCGGTGAAGTCGCAAGGCAAGAAGCGCACCCTCGCGGACTACGGCTTCAGCGCTCCCAAGCCAAGCACGGAAGGGCAACCACGCTGATGAGCAAGTGCATGTATTGCCATCAGCGAAAAGGAAAACGGGCCTGCCCGGCCCTGGGTGGCCTGATCTGCAGCCAGTGCTGCGGCGAGCATCGCGTGGTACGGATCGCCTGCCCATCTGATTGCATCTACCTCGACTCCAATAACGAATATCAGCAGAAGCGGGTCGGGGACCGGTTTGCACAGGCCCGTCGGGACTTCTACAAGGAGCTGTTTGAGCGGGGAGGCGAGAAGGCGGCGGGGCTCTTTAACCTGATCGAGGTGGTCACCGTCAGCTACTTTCAGAGCAGGCGGGACGGGCAGGACGGGGAAGTCATTGCGGCGATTCAATCGCTCCGAAGGACCTTAAGCCCTCTGCATATCCCATCTGCCCCCCAGCAGGTCTTTGCCGAGCATCTGAAGAAAGAGTACGAAGCATTCGCCAAGCAGCAGCCACAAGCAGCGCTGGACCAACAGACATCCGCCGAGGTGCTGGATCGAGCACTGAAGTTCGTCACCGAGTTTTCAGGCGCGGGCTTGCAGTCAACACGCTTCCTGACCGGCCTGATTGGCTACGTTCGCACGCATCACCCAGAGGCAGCCGAACAACTCGCCAAACAACACGAAAGCGGCCGGATTATCCTTCCCGGTCAATTCTCCCCTCCACCTGAGCCCTACGCGCATCACCACCCAGCCGGTCATCATCACCACGACCACCAGCATTGATACAGGTTCTCGTCCCTTCACAAGAACTCCCGACCCCCTCTTCCTTGCCCTCGCCATCGAGACATGCTGATCCTGATCAGGCGCATCTTACAACAGGGCCACTCGAGTTCTAGACAAGCTCCCTCTTCAAAGTCAGTACCTGTAGCTGACTTCGAACATGTGTAAATCCACGCCCCGAGAATCGCTCCCATAAATCGCGGCATCGGATATGTGCTGGAACTGATAGCCCAGCCCAAGCGCTTTGTAGACCGCAACACTGATGCCCAGATTCGCAACGAGTTGAACAGGTCCCCCGAAGTTCTGATTTCCAAATCGGTAATCGCTGAGGAGCGCGAACCCGCCACCGAGGACGAAGGTCAGCCTCCCGTCCTCTCTTCCTAGGGCGATTCCCGGAACGAATGTGCTGATGAAACCGGTATCCCCTGCCGCCTTCAATGCCCCGGCGCTTGCCAGGAA
>JAHWYE010000244.1 GCA_020028195.1 Nitrospirota bacterium | reverse complement strand
TCCGAGCCGGCACACGACCCAGTACTTCGAGATCTTCGGCAACCGCGCCATCTACAGTGACGGCTGGCTCGCCGGTACCGTGCATCGGGCGGCCTGGGAATTCAAGGTCCGGAGACCGCTTGAAGACGACATTTGGGAGTTGTACGACACGCGCTCGGACTTCAGTTTGGCGAACGACCTGGCCGCCAAGAACCCCGGGAAGCTGAAAGAACTCCAGGACCTGTTCTTGAAGGAGGCGGTGAAGTACTCCGTGCTGCCTCTCGATGACCGGCTTCAGGAGCGCTTCGTCGCCGCCTTGGTCGGTCGGCCCGACTTGATGGCCGGCCGCACTTCCTTGACGGTCTACCAGGGGATGATGGGGATGTCGGAGAACGTCTTCATCAACCTGAAGAACAAGTCGCATACGATCACCGCCGAGGTGGAGATCCCGAAGAAGGGGGCCAACGGCGTGATCCTCGCGCAGGCGGGTCGCTTCGGTGGCTGGAGCCTTTACATGAAGGACGGCAAGCCGACATACACTTACAACTGGCTGGGCCTGCAGCGCTTCACGGTGGCCGCCACACAGGCGGTGCCTGCCGGAAAGGCGACCATCCGTTTCGATTTCGCGTATGACGGCGGTGGCATGGGCAAGGGTGGCACGGGCACGCTCTTCGTCAACGGAAAGAAGGTCGCCTCGGGTCGGATCGAAAAAACGCAATTCGCTATTTTTTCGGCGGACGAAGGCACCGACGTGGGCTCGGACGAAGGCACGCCGGTCACCGAGGCCTACAAGGTGCCGTTCAAATTCACCGGCAAGATCGCCAAGGTTACGATCGAGCTGAAGGAAATCAAGGCCGCGAGCACAGGAGCAGAGGGGAATACCTTGCGGGAAGCGCACGCGCGTAAGGCATTGGCTGAGTGATACAGGCACGTAGAAGCTGAACGATTTTGAAAAGGTGAAGCAAGAAAAGAAAGGACGCCGAAGGACAAATTAATCCTGATGCTGTGCCTCTATTGGACGAAGGAGTCGATCATGGCTGCCACCTGGAACCCGGCGGCGGTGACTAAGGTGGAGGATCAATGATCAAGGCGTTCCCGACGTCGTTCGACCAGCCGCGGCTCTCGCGTCGCCGGGCTGCGCTTCGCGGCCTACTGCTGGTGTTGCTTGCCGGCCTGATCGCCTGGGGAGCCGCAGCCCTGTGGTTCGACGGCCCCTCGAGCCGCTGGCTGGCCGGGCTCCTTGCGACAGGCTTCGTCATCACGATGAGCGCGCTGCTGCTCTTGGTGAGGCCCTTTCACCGGGCCGTGCTGGCGGTCCTCGCGGCGTTCCTGATCGTTCTCTCGTGGTGGCTCTCCATCCCGCCACGCAATGACAGGGACTGGGGCTTCGATTTCGCTCGATTGTCCCGCGCGGCCATCGACGGCAATATCGTCACCATTCACAACGTCCGCAACTTCGACTATCACAACGAGGCGGACATCACCGACCGATGGGAAACCCGGACCTACGATCTCGACCATCTCAGGGGAGTGGACATATTCCTGTCATTCTGGGGGCCCACGCTCATCGCGCACACGATCACGAGTTGGGAGTTCGACGACGGGCCGCCTCTCGCCATCTCGATCGAGGCGCGCAAGGAGAAGGGCGAGTCCTACTCCGCCCTCCTGGGGCTCTTCCGGCAGTTCGAGTTGTACTACGTGGTGGCCGATGAGCGTGACGTGATCGGCGTGCGCGCCGTGCACCGCGGCGAGAGGGTATACCTCTACCGGATCCGCGTGGCGCTTGAGCGTGCGCGTGCCCTGCTGCTCGATTATCTCAAGGAGGTCAATCGTTTGGCGGAGCGGCCGCGCTGGTACAACGCGCTCAGCCACAACTGTACGGTAACGATCCGGTACCATGCGCAGCATGTCGCGGAGGGCCGGCCCTGGGACTGGCGGATCCTACTGAACGGTCGTCTCGATGAGCTGGGGTACAAGCAGGGACGGATTGACACCAGCTTGCCGTTCCCTGAGCTGAAGGCACGTAGCGAGATCACCGAGAAGGCGAAGGCTGCCTACAGCACCCCCGATTTCTCCCGGCGGATTCGGGAGGGGTTGCCCGACCCGCGGACACCATCAAGGCAATAGAGAGCGAGATTCACATGCCAGAGCCTGACCAACCCGGTTCGTCTACGGCTTTATCGTTCGCGCTGTTTGACGGCGGCCCCTTCCACCGATTACAGCAACGGCTCGGCCTTGTGCGGGCGGAGCAGCGACGGATGTGGTTCCGTGTGCTCGTGGCGGTGCTGATTAGCTGGGTCCCGATGGCCGTGCTCGCGGCTGAACAAGGTCTGGCCATCGGACCGACCCGCCTGGAATCTTTCCTCATGGACTTTGCCGCGAATGCGCGGTTTCTGGTCACTGTGCCGGTCTTCTTGCTGGCTGAGGCGAGCTGTATGACGCAACTCCGTTCCGTCGTCCGGCAGTTCCTGGACGCCGGCCTGGTGAAGGACGCGTCTCGAGCGAGCTTCGAGGCCACGGTGCGGGACACCGTCCGCCGAAGCCACTCGGGACGGGCGGAAGCGGTGCTGGTTGGCCTGGCCTACTTGCATACTGTCGTCGTGTTGATCTACCTGCTCGACTACCAGGACTCAACGTGGCGGACCCCTGTGATGGGTGGGCGCCATGTGATCTCGTTGGCCGGTATGTGGTACCTCGTGGTGGCCTTCCCGTTCTTTTCATTCCTGCTGTGGCGGTGGTTGTGGCGCTTGGGGCTCTGGTGGAGGTTTCTGTGGCAGACCTCCAAGCTCGACTTGCGTCTCAGCCCCTCGCATCGGGACGGGGCGGGCGGGTTAGTTTTCCTCAGCGAGTCCCTCCAAGCATTTGGCGGCTTCGTGTTCGGGGTGATGTCGATGTGGGCCGGCGCCCTTGCTGACCTCGTGGTCTATGAGGGGTACTCACTTTTTGCCTACCAATGGCAGATGGTAGAAATTCTGGTTATGGTGTTGATCCTGATCGCGGGACCGTTGTTGTTGTTCGTGCGGCCACTCTATGAGGCCAAGGAGAGGGGAATCTTCCGATACGGCGCCTTGGCCAGTCGCCAAATCCAGCAAGTTGAGGATACATGGCTCCCGGAGGGGATTGTGCGGGAGGACCTCGAGTCAAGCATGCCGGACTTCCGCTCCATCACCCACCTCGGACACTCGGTGACCGCCGTGCACAAGATGTCGGTCATCCCGATCAACAAGGAGGACATCCTGCAACTCCTCATCATTGCCCTGCTCCCCTTCGTGCCGGTGCTTCTCACGCAGATTCCGTTGGCAGAGATCCTTTCTCTGTTGCTGAAGGTGCTGGCCTAGCCCGGACCATCTCTGACGATGCTGAACGGCCTCCATATACGGAGTGGTCACCGGTGCCCGAACATCCCCAATCGGAAAACGCTCGCTCCTGGCGATCGGCCTGCCGGCGCTGCTACCGATGATTCCCCTGTGGGCCATCCAAATTCCCGTCAAGGAGATGCTGCTCACGCTGCTCAAGGCACTGTCTTGAAATGTCTGAGTCCCGATTGGGTCATAGATGATGAACCCGCACAAGAGGAGATGCCGTCCATGATCAGATATCAGATGATGGAGCGGTGGTCATGGATTATGGAGGACTTATGAACCCTGAGCACCTGCTTGACCGCATCCCGATCTGGGGACTCTTTATGGCCACGGTCGTAGTGACCCTTCTGGCCGTCGAGGGAGGATTCCGATTCGGGAGGTACCA
>JAHWYE010000243.1 GCA_020028195.1 Nitrospirota bacterium | reverse complement strand
TCTGTTCTGGCGAGTGGCACTCGACGCGAGCTGGTTCCAACGACCCAAGACCGAGCTCCGGCGTGCCATGCTCAGGTTTTTCCAGCGCGAGTGGCACACCCGCAAGAAGCTGTTTGACCAGTACTCGGTGAGTGGCCAACCGCTGTCCCAACTGGAAGGGCTGCCCCTATACGCCACCGTGCACGCCTTGGCATGGCAGGAGGAGCACGATCTGGCTCGCCTCATCGGCGAAACGAAGTTGGGAATACTCCGCGCCAAGGCCCTCGCCGGGAAGGACACGCCTTACTATCTCCACAACTGGCTCTGGTTCGGACGCGCATTTGAACTCCAACTCCTTCGAACGTTCGACGAGTTCTTGGGATTCCTGCGCCCATTCGACTTCAAAGGCTTCTCCGCCCACTTCCCGTGGGAATTGGTTGCTGTGACGATCGGCCTGTTTTTTGCCGCTCAGTACCACCCAGTCTTAAAACTGGCGTTCCTGGGCTGCGGGTTCTATTTGTGCGTCCGCTATTTGGTGTGGCGGTTGACCCATACGCTGAATTTTCTCGAAGCAGCGGGCCCCTTCATTAGCATCTCGTTATGGGCTGCAGAACTCTATGCCTTTTCCACGGTCCTGCTGCTCTTTCTGCAAGTAGGATTGGGCGGAAGGCGGAGACAGTCACCCGCTGTACAAGTCCCGGCAGGGTTTGTCCCCTCTGTGGACATTTTCATTCCCATTTATTCGGAGTCCTGCGACATCTTGGAAAAGACGCTGATTGGAGCATGCGCGATTGAGTACGCGCACAAACGGATCTATGTCTTGGATGATAGCCATCGCCCAGAAGTCGCACGGCTGGCTGAGCACTACGGGGCGACCTACATCGAAGGTCCGCGCAAGCATGCCAAAGCCGGCAACCTCAACCACGCGTTGACTCAGACCGGCGGTGAGCTTGTCGCCGTGTTTGATACGGACCACATCCCGGTGACCACCTTTTTGAGGGAAACGGTGCCGTTCTTTGTCGACCCCAGGCTCGGGTTCGTGCAAACGCCACACCATTTCTACAATCAGGACATCTTTCAACGCGCCTTTGCAGCCAGCCACCGGATTCCGAATGAGCAGGACCTGTTCAACCATGCCATCCAAGGCGGCCGGCATCACTGGAACGGCTCCTTCTTTGCGGGGAGCGGCGCCGTCTTTCGCCGGGCCGCCATCGAAAGCGTCAACGGATTTAACCTGATGAGCATCACCGAAGATATCCACACCAGCCAACACCTCCACGCGAAAGGATGGCAATCGGCCTTCGTGGACAAGGACCTGGCTGTGGGGCTCACGGCGGAGAACCTGTCGTCTTACATCCTCCAGCGACGGCGTTGGACACTCGGCTGCCTGCAGATTTTCTTTAGGGACAACCCGTTGTTCTGTCGAGGCCTGACCTTGCGGCAGCGGCTCGGTTACTTCGCCTCGCTGTACTACTTTTTCTTTCCTGCCGCTCGGGTAATTTTCTGGATCACGCCGCTCTATTTCCTGCTATTCCATCTCCATCCAATTTTCTCCGAAGTCTCGGTGCTGGTCGCCTATCTGCTCCCATTCATCGTCATGCTCCCTCTGATCTCATACGCATTGTTGCCCGGGTGGCCCCGGCTACTCTGGGCTTCTCTGTATGAAACAACCGTCACGTTTCCGCTCTTTCGCTCTATGTTCGATTTATTGCTTCCGAAGCGACTGGGCTTTAAGGTCACGCCTAAGGGGCTGACTTCGAATCGCCGCACCTTCGACCTGACCTCATCCAAGGGCTTGGTCCTGGCCACTGCGCTTACCCTGTGCGCCATCGTCAAAGGGCTGGCGGAGTTCTTTTATTTCGGTATTGAAAAGGATGCCTACTTCTTTAACTTGAGTTGGGCGTCCTTCAACCTGCTGTTCTTGCTGGCCGGCTTGCTGATCGCCTGGGAGAAGCCCCAGCGACGAGCCGAGGAGCGGATCAGGAAGTCCGTTCCATTCGAGTTAAGAAGCGACGGCTTTTGCCTGAGGGGAGAAACCCGTGACCTGAGCCTTTCGGGCGTGTCATTCGCCTCCACGGCGCACGAGGATATTCCTACGCTTATGGACATCACAGTTCACGACCGATACCCGGTGACGTGCCGGTGCAAGGCGATCTATCATGAGCGGCTGTCTACCAGCGTGTCGCAATGTGGGCTGGCCTTTGTCTATTTGACCGAGGACAACCGCCGCAAACTAATCCTTAATCTATTTAGTGATCCTGAGACTTGGCATGAACCACATGCAGACCGAGTGCGCAGCAATCTCCTGATGGCTCTGCATCTTTTTCGCGGCCTTGTGCACTGTCTTCGCCCGGCGAAACGACACACCCGCAGTTGAGAGAACATGAATAAAGCAAGAGCGCTGATTCAGGTGCTGATGGTTCTGACAGGACTGTTTGCCAGCACGAGCGCATGGGCAGAGGGATTCACAGAGTCCTGGTACATGTCTCGCGGACGGGCCAATATGGACATCGGCAACTACAAGGCGGCTATCGAGGCGTTTGAAAAAGTGGTCGAGCAGAATCCGGACAATCGGGAGGCGATGCGGAGCCTGGGCCTTGCCTATGAGAAGCAAGGATTGAAGGACAAAGCGATCGAGCAGTTCGATCGGTATCTCAACAAGTACGAGGATGATCCAGAGATCGCCTTCAAACAGGCGCTGGCACTGGAATGGTCCCGCTATGCCCACCGCGAGAAAGATGTCTTGAAATACTACCGAATGGGACTCAAGCAGAAAGACGATCCCAGGATGCGCTTAAGGTATGCGGCGCATCTGGCTCGATACAAAGAGTCGAGCAAAGAAGCCGTCATCCAGTACGAAAAGGTGCTGGCCAAGCAGCCCCGCAATGTGGAAGCCCATCGAGGTCTGGCTAAGGCCTATGCCTGGCTTGGAAACAACGACCAGGCGTTGTATCACACCAACCTGGCGCTCCAGTACGCCAAGCGGGAACCCGGCGACATGACCACGCTCCGAGCCGAGATGATGAGGGGGCGTGAACCGACTCTGGAAGGGACTCTTGGAGTGCTCATCCAGCCCGAGAAACCCTTCCAGCTGTACGGGGTCCGCCTGGGCTCTCGCGGGAAAATGGACCTCACGCCATTTACGACGTCCACTCTGGAAGCCGGCATCGAGCGCTTCTGGGATTCGTCAGAAGGCGCGTTGGGCGCGTATATTTCGCTCGGCACCCAGGTTCGCTTCAATCCGACGAACCGTTTTAACGGGATCTTGGAATACCACGGTGTGACAGAAGCCGATGGGCTTGCGTTCAAATTCGAATACATACACGAGAGCGGTTCATTTTCGATTCGCCCGGGGTTCAAGCGGGAATTCAAGTACGACTCGTTCACAGCGTTCGTCGGGTCTCGAACGTCAGGCCAACTCATCGGCGTTGCCCGCTCGCATCAGTTCTACACTACGGTGAACGCCATCTCGGACCAAGTTCAAGTCGAGGTGACACCCTTTGTCGGCTGGGTATCCGCCGAATCCCTCAGCAAGAACGAACAGGTGGGGCTCGATATGAAAATGAGCTTCCCGCTCCAGCGCGGCGAGGCCTGGGACGTGTCGGCCGAGTATCTCCTTTACCTCACGCATTACGGATCCGATCAGTCCGGTTTCAGCCCGAGCGTGGTCGAGCCGCTCCCCGGTGGGTATTTCAGCCCACAGGTCTTCTTGAATCAAATTCCGCGGGTCTCCTTCGTGCACACGGCGGCGAACA
>JAHWYE010000242.1 GCA_020028195.1 Nitrospirota bacterium | reverse complement strand
TTTCCGTTCGTCCCGCCGATATGGAGCGTGTGATACCGGTCCTGCGGTCTGTCCAGTCTCGCCAGCATCCCGTTGATCGTCTCAAGGCCCAGCTTGATCCCATGCTTCTGGAGACCATACAGAAACTGGAGCGACGAGGAGTATGAGCTGGTCATAGGATCGGCGTGAAGAGAAGCGGCGCTAAAAATGGCCCAGGAGCGTGCTCAACGTCTCCTTCAGACGTTTTCGCTCTACGATCATGTCGATCATGCCGTGTTCCAGCAGGAACTCAGCCCGCTGGAATTCATCGGGCAGTTGCTGTTTGATCGTCTGCTCGATGACGCGAGGACCGGCGAAACCGATCAGGGCCTTCGGCTCCGCAGTGATGACATCCCCCAGCATGGCGACGCTGGCCGTCACTCCGCCGAATGTCGGATCGGCCAAAATGGAAATGAGTGGAAGCCGCGCCTCGCCTAGCTTCGCCACTGCCGCTGAGGTCTTTGCCATCTGCACCAACGAGAGAATCCCTTCCTGCATCCGCGCCCCGCCCGAGGTCGTCACCAGCACCAAC
Source organism: Nitrospirota bacterium (assembly GCA_020028195.1). GTDB lineage: Bacteria > Nitrospirota > Nitrospiria > Nitrospirales > Nitrospiraceae > NS-7. The sequence continues at coordinate 3,192 of JAHWYE010000242.1, read as the reverse complement.
GGCGCACGGGCAGCCACTGCGCGATCCACCGCTCGACAGATTTTCTCTCCCACCACGGATCCCATGCTTCCGCCCATGAAGCTGAAATCGAAGACGCCGAGCACGACCTTGTGCCCGTTGATGACTCCCTCCCCGATGACGATCGCATCTTTGCGTCCTGTTTTTTCTTGTTGGGACTTCAGCCGGTCTCGATAGGAACGGGAGTCGTGGAACTGCAGCGGATCCTGAGGCTCGACCTCAGGATCCCATTCCTTGAACGTGCCCAAATCCACGAGCATGGAGATGCGCTCCGACACCGAAATGGGGAAATGGTAGTCACACTTGGGACACACTTTATTATTACGGTCCACTTCCTTGCGATAGACAATCTCGCGGCAGTGGTTGCACTTCAGCCACATGCCCTCTACGATCTTGGGCCGCTTGAGGCCTTCAGCCTCACGCGATTTCTGTTTCTTGAACCACGCCATCTCTCAGAATTGACTCATTGATTCATTACGTGATTGAGCCATTGCCTGCCGGGACAACACCATCTGGCTTTTCCCCCAGCCAGGTCATGACGCAATCCTCAAATCACCACTAGCTTAAATAGAAATCTCCTGTCCCTCCTCCAACACCGTCAAGTTCGGGATCTTGAGTTGGGCCAGTTCACGCCGGATCTGCTCTCGGAACCGTGGCTTCAGATGGTACACATAGACCGGCAGATCTGGGCGTCCGATTTTCCGAAACTCGCGAGCGAATAACGAAGGCGTCAGGTGCTTGCTGACCCGCGCCAGCTCAGCCATGGCATCAGGGAACGAGGTCTCAATTAGCGCCGCCTTGAGCGTCGGCGTACGCGCCGCCAACTTCCAAATCTCCTCCGTCTCAGCGGTATCCCCGCTGTACAGGAGCGTCGATTGCCCCTCCCGAATGAAAAAGCCGACGGTCGGAACCTGATGGTTCACCGGGATGGCGATCACGCGCAAGCCCGATACTTCCTGCTCCTTCCCGACGCTCAGTGGCCGGAAGACAAAGATGGGGTGCTGCGGGTCAGGCAACTGTAAAAAATCCGGATAGACCTCCCCGTTGAAGACATGGCTCTGAAGCCCCTTCAGCACCTCAGGGATGCTGGTCAGCACCACAGGCTCGACCACCTCGTCTACAAGGTTGTCCGCGAGAGTGGGAAGGCCCTGAATATGATCGAAATGGAGATGCGAGAGCAGGACATGTCGAATCCGCTTCTGCTCGGCCAGTCGAAGCGTGGGCCCGACGGTCCCCGCGTCCACCAGCACGGTCTCGTTGATCAAGAATCCGCACGTACGGCACTGGTGCGGGCCAAGGCCTCCATCCACGAGTTGGTCGGACCCATGACACCCCAGCACGCGGATCTTCACAGGAATGCCTCTCGTCTGCTGTTCCCACGAGCGCTCGTTAGAAAAGGCTCTCTCCCAAACCGATGCGAGACATCATGGCCAATCCGAGTCCTATACTGCCCAGACTCGCGAGGCCCTGCATGGTCATCTGAGCACGGCGCCCGAAGGAGGCTGAGAACACCAAGGGAAGACTGATCACCAGGCCCAGCAGCATCATGCCCAGAATCGAGCCGACGCCAAAAACCAGGATATACGCCACGCCTTCCCAGAGCGTGCTGACCGTAGAGAGGACCATAAGCATCAAGGCGGCGGACCCGGCCAGCCCGTGAACCATCCCGACCAACAGAGGCTGCAGGGAACGACGTAGCCAGTGTCCATGCGTATGGTCCGAGCGGCGCTGATGGCTATGGAGGTGAAGATGCCGCTCGCCGTCGTGTTCATGCGCGTGGAGATGCCAACCTTCGCGGACGATCGTCATGGCCAACGCCGCCCCCAGCATGACCAGCATCAACCCCACGCCGAACTCGAATATCTGCGCCAGCGGTTCCGGAATGGTAATTTTGAGGGTGATCACCACGAGCCCCACGAGCAGCAGCACAGCCGTGTGACCGAACCCCCAGCAGAAACCGATGAAGCCGGACGCGCGAAGGTCGGGACGGCGGGACAGGATCGTAGAGACGGCCGCGACGTGATCGGCGTCCAGGGCATGCCGGGCGCCCAGCACGAATCCAAGGCTCAAGACCGTGATGACCTGAGCATCAGGCATGGAGTGCAGCGGAGAGACGCCTGATCACTCTGCGATCAGGCATCAGTGCGATGGATGAGGCAGACACCTCATCCCCCTCTGGTGTGCATTTCAAGACGGGGATCCTCACGGAGACGTTCGATGCCGATCAATTGCTCCTCTCTGACGCCGAACTGCTCAAGCTCTTTTCGCTCCTCGGCCCCACGATCCCGGCGAGCCTGCCACACGGAGCGGATCAGGGACTTGATCTCGTCCTGAGAGGCGCAAGCACGGAGCGGTTGTCGTAAATCAGTCCCGTTCTTGGCGTAGAGGCACAGGTACCACATACCATCGGCGGTCAGCCTGCTCCGGTCGCAGGTGGAACAGAACGGGGTCGTGGTCGAGGGGATGATGCCAAACGTGGTTCCATCCGGCAGGGCGAACCGCTGCGCCGGCGCGGAGCTTTCTTCCGAGATCGGCTCAATACGTCCGTAGCGCCGGCCCATCGCCTCAAGCATTGCCGCACGGGAGAGCACCTTGTCCAAGGACCAGTCCGTCGCCCCTCCCACATCCATGTACTCGATAAAACGCACCTCGGCGCCAACGCGCTTACCGAACTCGACCAGATCTACGAGCTCATCATCGTTGAATCCGCGCATGGCCACGGTATCGAGTTTCAAGCCGTTGAATCCGACACGCCGCGCCGCGTCGATTCCTTCAAGCACGTGCTCGTGCCCGTCCCGTTTCGTCAAGGCCTTGAATCGATCAGGCCGCAGGGTGTCCAGACTCACGGTGATGCGATGCAATCCTGCATCATAGAACGATTGCGCATGCTCGGCCAGCAAAATGCCGTTGGTTGTCAGCGCAAGGTCCTTGATCCGAGGATTCTGCCGCAGCAATCTCATCAACGTGGGCAAATCTCGGCGCAGCAGCGGCTCGCCGCCGGTCAGCCGGACCTTATCCACCCCGAGTTCCGTGAAGTAGCCGGTCAGCGCGGTCATTTCCTCGAACGTGAGCAGAGTCTCGCGGGGCAGCCAGGCGTACTCCTCCTCCGGCATACAGTACTTGCAGCGCAAGTTGCACCGGTCCGTAACGGAGAGGCGCAGGCTCCGGAGAGGC
>JAHWYE010000241.1 GCA_020028195.1 Nitrospirota bacterium | reverse complement strand
GGTGTCATCAACATGGCCCATGGCGAGTTGATGATGGTCGGAGCCTATGCGACCTTTGTCACGCAGGAATGGTTCAGGGCCTATCTTCCAACCGGCGTCTTCGACTATTATTTCCTGGCTTCCATGCCCCTCTCGTTTCTCGTGGCAGCGCTGTTCGGCTTGTTGTTGGAAGCGACCGTAATTCGATTTCTCTACGGCCGGCCACTCGAGACCATGCTGGCGACCTGGGGGGTGAGCCTGGTTCTGATTCAAGCAGCCCGTGTCTATTTCGGCGATCTCACGTCGGTCGTCGCGCCGAGTTGGCTGAGCGGAGGAGCGCAGGTGATGGTGGGAGTCTATTTGCCATATAACCGGCTCTTTATCATTGCGCTTTCGGTCTTGTGTGTCGTGGGAATCTATCTGTTGCTGTTTCGCTCGGGTGTCGGACTTCGCGTGCGGGCTGTCATGCAGAACCGGGACATGGGAGCGTGCCTGGGGATTCCGACTCGCAAGGTGGACGCCTACACGTTCGCGTTCGGATCAGGGCTGGCAGGGCTGGCGGGCTGCGCGCTCACGCTCATCGGCAACGTGGAGCCTGGCCTGGGGCAGAACTACATCGTGGATTCCTTCATGGTCGTGGTGACCGGCGGGGTCGGCAAGCTGGCCGGCACCATTGTCGCGTCGCTCGGCATCGGCGGGCTGAACAAATTGCTGGAGCCGAGCTTCGGCGCTGTGTATGGCAAGGTGTTGATTCTCGTGCTGGTGATTCTCCTCCTTCAACATCGGCCGTCCGGACTCTTTACGATCAAGGGCCGGTATGTCGAGTCGTAACGGCAATGTCGAATGATGAGTTGCGACTTGTGAATTAGGGGCTGCCTCAATTCAGCATTCAACATTCACAATTGCGCGAGCGGAGCGCATGGCCATGGGCAGCAAAATCAACAACGAGCGCGAGCGGGGGGAAGGCCTGGCGTTCTGGCTGACCGGCTTCCTGTTGCTCGTGATCATGCCGCTGCTAAACGTCCTGCCGGGGCCCGATTCGTGGCTCCATGTCTCTGACTTCGCCTTGAACCGCTTCGGGAAATTCCTGGCCTTTGGCATTTTGGCCCTCGGGCTCGATCTCATCTGGGGCTATACGGGGATCCTAAGTCTCGGGCACGGGGTGTTCTTCGGCCTGGGCGCCTATGCGGTCGGCATGCACCTGATGCTGACCATCGGTACCGAGAGTGTCTATGGCAGCATGTTGCCGGACTTCATGGTGTGGAACCAGGTGAAGGCACTGCCGTTCTTTTGGAAGCCGTTCTACAGTTTTTGGTTTGCGGTTGCTGCGGCGATCCTGTTGCCGACGCTCTTCGCCGCCATCTTCGGCTTTCTGACGTTCCGGAGCCGGATCAAGGGTGTCTATTTTGCCATCATCACGCAAGCCCTGGCCCTGTCGGCCTGGCTCGTGTTCAACCGGAATGACACAAACCTGGGCGGCACGAACGGCCTGACCGATTTCAAGCAGGTGCTGGGGTTTCGGTTGAGCGACCCTGGAACGCAGCGCACGTTGTACGTCCTGACCGTGCTCAGCCTTGGGGCGGCCTATCTGCTGTGCCGCTGGATTACCAGGTCCAGGACCGGTAAGGTCCTCGTGGCGATCCGGGACAGCGAGCAGCGGGTCCTCTTCTCCGGCTATTCCCCGGGCAACTACAAGTTGTTTGTATTCGTCGTGTCGGGGGCGCTGGCCGGGCTCGCTGGCGCGCTCTATGTCCCGCAGGTGGGCATCATCACTCCAGCGCAGATCGGCGTGCTGCCGTCTCTCGAGATGGTGATTTGGGTCGCGGTCGGTGGGCGCGGCACCCTGATCGGAGCGGTCGTGGGCGCCGTCGGCGTCAATTGGGCTCGGAGCATCTTGACGAGTTCCTTCCCGGACCTCTGGCCGTTTTTTCTGGGAGGGTTGTTCATTGCCGTAGTGCTGCTCGTTCCGGACGGCCTGGTGGGGCTATGGCGAAGGGCGCTGGATGGGTGGCGCGGACTCGGCAGGCAGACCGCCATGCCTGAGCCGGAAGGTAAGGGCTAGGAAACCTCAATGCGCAATGTTCAATTTTCAATTGTGAATTCCCTGAGATTCCACGCATCAATTCAACATTTAAAATTGAACATTCAACATTCGTAGGGTTATGTCGGAGCGCGGTTCCATAATCTATTTAGAAGGCGTGACCGTTGACTTCGACGGCTTTAAGGCGCTCCGCAACCTCAACTTCATCGTGGATTATCGCGAACTGCGGGTCGTGATCGGCCCCAACGGAGCCGGCAAGACTACCTTGCTGGACGTCATCTCCGGGAAGGTCAAGCCGGTGGCCGGCCGGGTCGTGTTCGGCAAGGATACGGATCTGATCGGGCTGCAGGAGCACGAGATCGCCACGCTCGGCATCGGTCGGAAGTTTCAGACCCCCTCGGTGTACTCGAACCTGTCGGTATGGGAAAACCTGGACCTGTCACTGAAACGAACAAGCAAAGGGGTCTTTGCGACCCTGGTATCCAAACCGGACCGGGCGGAGATCGAGAAGATCGCGTCGACGCTGGAGACCATCGGGCTTACGGAGAAGGCGGACGACAGAGCTGGCGCACTCTCCCACGGCGAGAAACAGTGGCTGGAAATCGGGATGGTGTTGCTCCAGGACCCGGCGCTCTTGCTGATTGATGAACCGGTCGCCGGGATGACTGATCGGGAAACCGAGCAGACCGGTCTGTTGCTGCAGTCGCTCGCGGACCGCCGCTCGATCATCGTGATCGAACATGACATGGAATTCGTGCGGCAAATCGCGCGAACGGTCACGGTCCTGCACGAAGGCACCGTCCTCTGCGAAGGTCCGGTCGAGAAGGTCCAGGCTGATCCGCGCGTCGTCGAAATCTATCTCGGTCGGCAGAAGGAAGCGGATGCTGCTGCAGCTCGATAATCTCAACGTTTTTTATGGAGAGAGCCACATTCTCCGGAACATCTCCTTGGAGATGGAACCGGGCCAGGTGGTCTGCCTGATGGGACGGAACGGCGTCGGAAAGACGACGCTGCTGAAGACCGTGATGGGCCTGTGCCGCTCCAAAACAGGGCGCATCCGGTTTGAGGGAGTGGACATCTCGCAGGACAGCCCGGATCGCCGGGTGCGGCGGGGGCTCGCCTACGTCCCGCAAGGCCGGGAGATTTTCCCGCACCTCACGGTCCGGGAAAATCTTCGCCTGGGGTTGGAGGCCAGCGGCAGGGCACAGAACCATGGCTCAGAGGGAACAGCCTTTGGGGAGGTGTTCGCGCTGTTTCCTAAGTTGACCACACTGTTGAACCGGCCGGGCGGCGTGTTGAGCGGAGGTGAGCAACAGCAACTGGCCATCGCGCGGGCGCTGCTGTCCAAACCCAAGCTGCTGCTGTTGGATGAACCGACTGAGGGCATCCAGCCGTCCATCGTGGAACAGATCGAGCGCGTGATCGAGGGATTCAAAGCCGAGCGACGGTTTGCGATTCTGCTCGTCGAACAGTACATGGAATTTGCGGCGCGGCTGGCGGATACCTATGTGATCATGGCTAAAGGGGTGGTGGTGGCAACAGGTCCCGGAGCGCGCACGATCAGAATGTGCTCGCTCGACGGCCGCAATGGAGGACACTCTGGCCACCCTGCCTAGGTCGCGCCCGTTGGGTGGGGGGAGGAAGAGAAAAGGACATAGGAGTCGGATTGCGGTGGTGGCGGGCGGCAAGACATCAGAGTTGAGCCAAGAACAAGTCAGGCAACATTTGGTGGTGTAGGGAGGGGCATCGCTGGGTCGGCTCCTGTGCTCGCGGAGCGCGCACGCCTCGGAAGGGTGCTCGCTCGACGCGCGCAGTAGAAGCCGTCCCCCGCGCCGCCCTTCGACTGTCTTGCCGGCTCGTGTGAGAGGGGAGAGGAAGAAAGAGAGAAGATCTAGAGATGGGAAGATGCCGGTAACCATTTGGCCAATTCTGTTCAGCCTCTTTTTCCTGTTGCAAGGTTGTGCGACGACGAGGTATGAACCGCTGGGCGAGGCGAGTAGTGAGGAGATCGAGCA